>CAXRBW010000215.1:0-2365 GCA_964228775.1 Pyrinomonadaceae bacterium
ACTCAGCAGGACGTCCGAAATTATGCCAAGCGACAAAGGACCTGGTTCAAAAGCGAACATCCTTCTGAATGGTTCCATGGATTCGGAGAATCCCAAGAAATCCAAGGCGAAGTCTTTCGTAATTTAGAAATTTAAGCGTCATCTAAGCGTCCAGGAAACAAATGTCTTGTCGGGGCTGTCTATCTGCCCTAGAATCACTCGTTCCTGCCACAACCATGGAGCGAGTAAGAGGAGGCAGACATGGAAAAGGCAGCGACGCAGAACATTCAAGACGCGATTCTAAACACATCACGCAGGGAAAAACGGTCGGTAACGGTCAGCATGATTGACGGGTCTTCATTGACCGGTAAAATCAGAAGCTTCGATAAATTCTCGGTACTTCTCGAGGCCGTAGACAGAGAAGTTTTGATATTTAAGCATTCCATCTCCACAATAACGGTAGATCGCAACTGATCGGTAAAAGCTTGAGCGGGAAATTCATCACTTTTGAAGGAATAGACGGCAGCGGGAAATCAACGCAGCTGAAACTTATCGCGGAGATGCTCCGTAATGAGGGCCACGATGTCGTAACTACCCTCGAGCCGGGTGGCACTCCTCTGGGAAGAAACATTCGGGAAGCATTCCTTGAAACCGAAGACGCCGTCGCACCGATTGCCGAGTTACTCCTCTTCGCCGCCGACCGAGCGCAACATGTGACCTACCTGATCAGACCTTCGATTGCATCCGGAAAGATAGTCATTTCAGATCGTTATGCAGACGCGACCGTCGCCTACCAAGGTGCGGGGCGTGGTTTCGACCGTAAGACGATAGACGCAGTCATTGAAATCGCGACTCAAGGACTCAAACCCGACCTGACTCTTTTTTTTGACATCGATGTCGAAAGTGCCATATCTCGGGCACAAGGTCGCACCGATGATGAAGCCAAGAAAAACAGAATGGACGGTGAAACCGCTGAATTCTATTCGCGGGTGCGTGGCGCATATCTTACGCTCTCCGCCGAAGAACCTGGCCGCTTCAAGGTGGTAGACGCCGACGGTACGGTCGAGCAAGTGTTCAATAGAGCCGTCACTATCATCAAAAATTTCCTTGCTTCTTAAGATAGTCAACGATGTTCGACCACCTGATTGGAAATGATCCAGTGAAAGATGCGCTGACGAGGTTGCGCAGGTCGGGTCGTATTCCGAATTCGATGCTTTTCGTCGGGGACGAGGGTGTCGGCAAGCGTGAATTCGCCCTGGAAATCGCCCGATCTTTCCTTTGCACGAGTGGATCTGAGGACGAGGTGTGCGGCAGCTGCAGTGCTTGCATCAGATCTATCAATCTCAATCTTCCTGATTCAGAAAAAAAGGATGACTACGAACGGGTGCATTTTTCAGATCATGCCGACCTCGGTTTGGTCCTCGCTCATAACAAGAACATCCTCGTCGATGCAATCAGGGCACTTGAGGTCGAGGCGCACTACCGGCCGTTTGAAGCGGCTGCACGCTTTTTCATCATCGATGACGCACATAAATTAAACGATGCCGCGTCAAACGCATTGCTGAAGACCCTCGAAGAGCCATTTCCAACTTCACATATCTTCTTGATTACCTCGCGACCAGGATCACTTCTTGCAACCATCAGGTCGAGATGTCAAACAGTTCGGTTCTCTCCGATTGCAGCGAATGAGATTGCAGCCAATCTAATCTTGCGGACAGGGTTGGGAAAGGAGGATGCCGCATTGACTGCAAGTCTTGCTAAAGGAAGCATGGGGCGGGCACTCGAACTCGATCTCGCGGCCCATCGAGAGAGTCGTGAAATCTTTCTCCGCCTACTTGAGGCATTGATACTAAATAAGAATTTAGGTGAAGTGCTCAAGGTTGCAGAGGAAATCAGCGATTCTAAAAACAAGGACTCATT
Organism: Pyrinomonadaceae bacterium; assembly: GCA_964228775.1. Taxonomy (GTDB): domain Bacteria; phylum Acidobacteriota; class Blastocatellia; order Pyrinomonadales; family Pyrinomonadaceae; genus CAXRBW01. The sequence continues at coordinate 1,900 of CAXRBW010000215.1, forward strand.
TGAAAACAATCTCGATCTGCTTCAAGGTTTGATCCACGATATCTGGAGCGCACAAACGTCAGGTATTAATACGAGGGTTGCTAACATCGATGTGATTGACACCATATCTACTTTTGGCAGGAAGGCTTCGCAGAACTCGCTGATCGAATGGATGGGTCAAATCGAGGAACTTAAGCGAAATCTAGGTGTCAACGTAAACAAGAAGATTGCCACGGACGCGCTACTTGTGAAGATGGCAGGCGCCTGAATCAATCGCCACAACATTTATTTACAATTCACTTAACCTAACGGTCCGAAGATGAAGGAATTGCAGAAAAGAATCCTTTCTGGTGTTACTGCACTCGGCATGCTTGGTGGCGCCTTTGGAGTTTGGTATTTCGATCCATCAAACGAATCGTTCTTCCCTGTATGTCCGCTCTTCAGTCTCACCGGATTCGCATGTCCCGGCTGCGGAATGACACGGGCG
>CAXRBW010000216.1:0-3867 GCA_964228775.1 Pyrinomonadaceae bacterium
CCTGGTGAACGAGAGGCGGTGGAGGATGTCAACGCATTCTGCAGACTTGATTACCTTCCCGCGGCATACTCACCAATTTTTGACAAACGTTACCGACTGATTCTTCCATGGCAGTACATGCCAGGCGACTCATTGCTCAGAAAAATCTTGATGGATGAGATGCCAGACATGATTGAAGTGACGGACAAATACACCCTGAGCATGCTCGGCGCAATGATTCGCATCGGCAAATTCAAACAGCTTGAGCGCCCGATGCTAGTTCATTTCAGCGCCGAACGCATGGACGACAACGTCGCGTCATTTCTGTCGAACTCGTCTTGGGGGAATTGGCTTGCCAAGCGGGTGATGTCGAATTATCTGTTGCCCACATTCGACTTCCACATCGCAAATTCGTCTTACACTGCAGAAGAGTTCCACTCTGCAATCGATGGTCGCGGCAGGAACTCACTTTTCATCAATAAATGCTGGAGATGGCTTAGAGCTACGATGATACCTCCAGCAGAGAGAATTTCCGTTTGCCCGCGCGGCGTCAATTCCGAGCACTTCAGGCCCGATAGGAAGTCGGAGAGGGTGAGAGCGGAAATGAGAGAGCGGGCAGGAGTGCCGAGCGACTCAACCGTCCTGCTTTACGCGGGCCGCATCTCGCCCGAAAAAAATGTCGAACTTCTCGTCGACATGATGGCGGTCCTCAGTCGCGATAGGACACGGGATTTCAGATTGATCGTCGCGGGTGCCGGACCGAAAGCGGAATGGCTCAGTGAACAGGCGGCATTGAACTGCGGGGACAAGATAATCCAGGTTGGACACCTCGATAAAGAGCAGCTCGCGGACTACTACGCGAACGCCGATGCCTTTGTCCATCCGAATCCCAGGGAGCCGTTCGGCATCGCGCCACTTGAGGCAATGGCTTCGGGTGCACCGACCGTTGCCCCAAATTCTGGCGGCATATTGTCTTATGCGACAGATGAAAACTGCTGGCTGACCAATCCTGACGGGACGTCATTCGCTTCAGCCGTGCGGGATGTTATCGACAATCCTGAAATCTCGGCAAGAAAAACTGATGCGGCAATTGCCACCGCGCGGGCTAATTCGAGAGAGCGGTCGACCGACAATCTGTTTGCAACTTACGATCGGATGTATGAAGATTTTCTATCGCGACGCCCGCTGTTCACCGATACCGACCGCTCCAAGAACTTTGACTTCGTGAAACACCTGGGAATTTGAAGACATGCTTGAATTGATTCTTGCCAATTTGAAAGTCCGACCGTTCCGCACGCTGATTAGCGTCGTCGGAGTCGCGTTGGGCGTTCTACTTGTCGTCCTTTTCACCGGATTAGTCGAAGGTGTCACTGAAGACATGGCGAAACGTGCAGCGAACTGGAAAGCGGAGATTGTTTTCACACGGGCTGGAGCGATGGAGCTCCTGGCATCAAATCTCAATGTTGATTCGAGATACGCGACCGCGCTCGTTGACATTGAAGGTGTCGAGAGTGCGGTTCCCGTTGGCAAATATGTCAGCCCAACCAGCGAGGGGAGCTGGGGCGTTCAGCAGATAGACGGCATCGACTGGGGCTCATTCGCAAGGCAGAACGACATGAGCCTTATCGCGGGTCGCGAGGCGGTCGGTCCTGACGAGATCATCGTCGATGAGCGCCTGGTCCAGAATGAAAAACTTCATTTGGGCTCAACAAAGAAGCTCTTCGGAGAAAAAGAGTTCAAGGTTGTCGGCATCTTCTCGCCGCCGTCAGGTGCTCGGATAAAAATGTCACTCTCTACGATGCAGTCATTGCTCGATGCACCTGAAAAATGCACCTTCATCCTCGTCAAGATTAAAGAAGGTGAGGATCCTCAGGAGGTCGCGAAAAGAATCAACCTCAAGTTACCTGGCAACAAGGTCAACCTAACGCGCGATACCATCGCCGATGCCCAGGATCGCGTCCCGGGTCTGAGACCGTTCATGCGCACCCTCGTGGGTCTGGGTGCTTTCGTCAGCGTGATCTTCGTTCTTCTGTCGATGTACACGACGATTACTGAGCGGCGTAGAGAGATCGGGATCCTAAAATCTTTGGGGTCCTCAAAACAATTCATCATCCTCGTCATCGAGGGAGAAGCGCTGCTAATAGGAATCCTGGGAATAATCGTGGGCTTTGTGACCTCCTTCGTGGCATCGCGATTAATAATGTCCGTGTTCGAACTGCAGTTCCGCTTCGACCGAGATTGGATGGCAATCGCAGTGCTCATCGCAATCGGAGGCAGTCTGATCGGGGCTCTCTATCCAGCCTGGCGCGCCTCAACAATCGACCCGGTGGAAGTGATGGTCAATGAATAGCAAAGGGCCGCATTCGCGGCCCTGATTGATTCTGATTTCTAGCTAGCTCCCACTTATTTCCGACTGATTTCCGGCGGGCTTTCCGTTTTCCCTTCCTAGACTTCCCCGACTTCCTAGACTTCCTAGACTTCCCAGACTTCCTAGACTTCCCAGACTTCCTAGACTTCCCAGACTTCCCCGACTTCCTAGACTTCCAAGACTTCCCCGACTTCCTAGACTTCCTAGACTTTTATCTTTTCCACCGTCCTTACCGCCAATCCAATCGGATTTTCATCGGGTGAGACGATTCTGAGGATACCGCTCGGAGAGAAAGAGCTTCCTTCGTGTGAAGCGATGAACGCCATCAGTTTCTCGGGTGACACATGGGCATCGCTGCTAATTTTCAAGGCGACTCCATCCTTTGTGCGGTCTATCGAAATGACGCGGAGCGCCTCTGCCGCCTGCCTAAGCAGCGAGTATTCGAGTAAACTCTCGGCGGAATCAGGAAGTCTCCCGTACCTGTCCTCTAATTCCGTACGGATCGTGTCGAGCTCAGTGCGGGACCTTGCCGAGCTGATTCTCTTGTAGGTCCGCAGTCTTTGGCCCGTGTCAACGATGTAGTCCCGCGGTATCGAAACATCGATACCGAGATTCATCGAAACCGAAATCTCGTCTTCTACTACCTCCCCCTTGAGCTCCTGGATGGTCCTTTCGAGCATTCTGGAATAAAGATCGAACCCAAGTGCGTCAATCTGTCCGGATTGATGTCCGCCGAGGATGTCGCCGGCACCTCGCAATTCGAGATCGAGTGCGGCGATGCGGAAGCCTGCGCCGAGATCTGAAAATTCTCTGATTGCCGCGAGACGTCTTCTGGCGATTGGTGTCAGTTCGAGTTCAGATGGGATGAGCAGATACGCATAGGCTCGGCGATTCGAGCGTCCGACCCGTCCGCGCAATTGATATAGCTGTGAAAGTCCGTAGGTGTCGGCCCTGTTGATGATGATTGTGTTCGCGAGTGGAATGTCTATCCCGTTCTCAATAATCGTGGTCGCGACCAAAACATTGAACTTCTGATCGATGAAATCCAGAACCGCCTGCTCCATTTCCTTTTCATTCATCTGACCGTGAGCGACGATCATCTTCGCCTCTGGAACTATTTTTTGAATGTGGGCCGCTATCGCGTCTATCGTCTCGACACGATTGTGAACGAAAAACACCTGTCCGCCACGGGCGAGCTCAAGGTCGATGGCAGATTTGATAACGCTTTCCGAGAACTGGACGACCTGCGTGTTGATGGATAGCCGGTCCCGCGGTGGCGTTTCTATGACCGAGAGGTCGCGGATGCCGAGAAGCGACATGTTGAGGGTCCTCGGGATGGGTGTTGCAGAAAGTGTTAGTACGTCGACCTTCTTTTTGAGCTGTTTTAATTTTTCCTTGTGGGCGACTCCGAAGCGCTGCTCCTCATCAACAACAACGAGGCCGAGTGAGGGCAGCCTGACATCTGAAGAGAGGACCCTGTGGGTGCCGATTAGAATGTCCACCTCTCCCTTCCCTGCAGT
>CAXRBW010000217.1:0-6893 GCA_964228775.1 Pyrinomonadaceae bacterium
ACAAAGCCCACACTCGGTCTTTCTGATTTGGATTACGACAGCCTCACTGAATGTATTACAGAAATCTTTCATCTGGCAGCAGTCTATGATCTCGCAGTTGGAGAAAGACTCGCTAAAAGCGTCAATGTCGATGGGACACGGCATGTAAACGACTTTGCCCGACGCTGCTCTTCGCTGCGTCGCTACAACTATATCTCCACCTGCTATGTCGCGGGATTTCGGCGAGGAACGATATTCGAAACCGAACTTGAACACACCGCAGGTTTTAGGAATTTCTACGAAGCGACCAAATATGAAGCTGAGTGCTCCGTCGAGAATTTGAAATCGGAGGTACCAACTACAATCATGCGTCCCGCGGTCGTGGTGGGAGATTCAAGAACAGGCGAGACTTCTAAATACGACGGCATCTACTACCTGATTAAGTACCTCATGAAATCTCCAGCTCTTCTGAGGTTCGTCAACGTGGGCAACAGAGAAGTAACATTGAACCTTGTTCCGGTGGATTTTGTGACGGAAAGCATTGTTGCACTCGCGGATGATCGCAATGCGGACGGTGCGACCCTTGCGATAGCCGATCCTGAACCACTATCAACGCACCAGCTCTTCGATGTCATCGCAAATGTTCTGACCAAAAAGACGTCATTATTGACACCACCTGTGAAATTGGTAGAAATTGCCCTCAAATCCCCGCTTTCGCCGCCACTCACAGGTCTCCCACATGCAGGGGTTCCATATTTCTTCCTTTCGCAGTCTTATGACACCTCGATTGCCACAGCATTTCTTGAAAAGGCGGGTGTTAAATGTCCAAGATTCAGCGCTTATGCCGATAGGCTAATAGAGTTTCTAAAAAAGCATCCGAATTTGTGAGGCATGCAAACTGCCTTTCATCCTATGCATCCAAAATGGGGAAAAGCGACGAGATGAAATAGTCAGTATGAAGAGACTGAAAGCGTTTGTAATTTTCATATTTCTGATTCTTAGTACGGCTGTTTCTTCATTCAGCCAGTCCGGACGAGTGAATCAGAGGACGCCGTCCGACAACGAGGCCCTAAAAGTTGTCACTGAAGAAATAAGAATCAATGTCTCCGCGTCGACCGTGTTCGGAGATTTCGTAAAGGATATTCGTAAAGAAGATTTAGTCATTTCGGAGAATGATGTCTTACATCAGGCCTCAAGCGTCCGAAGGTCCTCGCCGAACATCATCGTGATAATGGACACGGGTGGCGAGTCTAGGCAGGCGAAGGACTTTAAAACCACCCAAGAAACCGCTAAGGCCCTCATAAAGACGCTCGCCGAAGATGACACGATTGCGCTAATTGAAGTTAATGACCGCGCAACTATTCTGACCGAGTGGACCTCCGACAAAACCGTCTTATTCAGTGCCATCGATAAGCAACTCAAATTCGGTATCCGCTCAAGGTTCGTCGATGCTCTGCGACTAGCCCGAACATTTTTCCTAAAGGCCGACACCGAGAACCGACATCTAGTACTGATTACGGATGGTTTGGAGAGTGTACGTGGAGAGATAGAACGTGATGCGGCGATGAAACGTTTTTTGGAGACCGACATCAGCGTGCATGTGGTGAGTTACACGAAGATGGAGCAGGCGGTCGTTTCTGAAAGACGCCGTTCGGTCAGTGCCGGTGAGCGCCGACCTACTCCGCCGCCAGGTGCGGGAGTTCCTGTGCAGGGACAGACAAGACCGACTTCAGTGGCAACGGTCAATCTCGATAGAGCGATGGTCCGCAAAATCAATGAAAGAGGATTTGCTCTGGCGGCAAGTGAAAAAGCGCTGAATAGTCTTACTGAAAATACGAATGGTGAGTTGATACTCCCTGAATCTCGTCAAGATATGATCGACTCAATGGAAGGGCTGGCGAAACTAATTGATTCATATTTCGTCGTCACCTATGTTCCGAAGAGACAACTGGAAGATGCGAAAGAGGGCGAAGAGCGTAATATTGAAGTCACATCACGCATCTCCGCCCTTCGGTTGCAGGGAAAACGGAAATTGATTGTCAGAAAGGACCGCACCCGCTAAGGCGCACTTCATTTACCTACAGGAAATCCTCTCTTTTTCATCAATGCATCGATCTTCGGATCTCTTCCCCGGAAGTTTCGGAATTGTTCTGCCGGATCAACTGAGTTGCCCTTGGACAAAATCTCCAGGACGAGTCGCTTGGCAACTCCCTTGTCGTAAGGCCCCGCAGCTTCCGTAAAAGCACCGAAAGCATCTGCTGAGATCACATCTGACCAGAGATAACTGTAATAACCTGCCGAGTAACCGTCACTCGAGAAGATGTGCCCGAACTGCGGCGTCCGATGACGCATCACGATTTCTCTCGGCATTCCGAGAGCCGCCAATGTGTCCCTCTCAAACTTGTCGGGATCGATCTTCGCCCCGCCGGCTAAATGGAGTTTCATATCGACCAACGCACTTGCCAGATATTCGACGGTATCGAAGCCTTGATTGAAAGTCGCAGCCTTCTTTATCTTTTCCACTAATTCCTGAGGAATCGGTTTACCGGTTTTGTAGTGCAATGCGTAGTTCTGCAATACCTCCGGCGTCAGAACCCATCTCTCAAGTATCTGTGAAGGGAATTCAACATAGTCACGAGGAACATTCGTACCTGAAAGGGACGGATATGTGACATTCGAATTCAATCCATGTAGGGCGTGACCGAACTCATGGAAAAGAGTCACGGCATCATCCCACGAGATGAGTACGGGTTCACCAGGCTTGCCTTTAACGAAATTAGAATTGTTCGAGACTATCGTTGCATTTGGTGTGAACAGCTTTTGCTGTTCCCGGTAGGCATTCATCCAGGCACCCGACTGCTTGCCGTCCCGAGCATAGGGATCGAAATACCAAAGTCCGATATGACGCCCGCTTACCTTGTCGGTTACTTCATAGACCGTCACATCAGGGTGATAAACCGGAATGCCGTTGACCTGTTTGAATGAGAAACCGAAGAGTTCACCGGCGACCCAGAACATCCCTTCTCGAAGTTTGTCCAATTGGAGGTAGGGTTCGATTTCGGATTGATCGAGATCGTATTTTGCCTTACGAACCTTCTCTGCATAGTACCGGTAATCCCACGGTTCGATCTTGATTTTGGCCCCTTCTTTGTCAGCGAGACTTTGCATGTCCTGCACTTCTTCCTTGACCCTAGCAACGGCAGGCTTCCAGACGGCTTCCATCAACTCCATGGTTTTTTCCGGAGTCTTTGCCATCGCATCTTCCACTCGCCAATGTGCATGGGTTTTGTAGCCGAGCAGGTTCGCCCTCTCGGCCCTCAACTCAAGGACTTCGGTGATGATTCCATTTGTGTCGCTCTTGTCCCCGTTATCACCCCTATTCACGAACATTCGCCAAACAGATTCCCTCAGGTCCCGCCGATCGGATGATGAAAGAAAGGGCTCTACGAACGAGCGAGTATTAAGAATGAGCCACGAACCCTTCTTTCCTTTAGCCTCAGCTGCCTGGGCAATAGCCTCTCTGAATCCTGGCTGGAGTCCAGTGAGATCCGCCTCTGATTTCAACTCGATGAATCGGTCATTTTCATCAGACAGAAGGTTCTGGCTGAACTTGGAATATAAAACGGCCAGACTCTGATTGATTGCAGAAAGCCTGGCTTTTTCATTTGAACCAAGTTTCGCGCCGCTTCTAACGAAGTTGTTGTAATAGAGCCAGGTCAATCGTCTCTGCTCTGCGGTCAAGGAGCTCTTTGAACTAGACATGTAGACCGTCTCAATACGTTTGAAAAGTTTCTCGTTCTGATAGATTGAGTCTGAAAATGCCGAAAGAGCAGGGCCCATCTCAAGCTCGACTGCTTGAAAATCCTTGTCACTCATCACTCCCGACCACACATAAAAAATTGTCGAGACTCTTGAAAGCGTCCGTCCAGATCTTTCAAGCGCCTCAATTGTGTTCGAAAAGTCAGGGCTCGCTGCATTGTTGGCGATTCGGTCTACTTCTTCTAAGTTCTCCTTCATTCCCGCTTCAAGTGCTGGCTTGAAATCAGAAACTTTAATCCGATCAAAAGGCGGAACGCCGCCATGTGGTCCGCCCCAGGGCTCGAGTAGGGGATTGGTCTCTGAACCTACAGCATTGACGGGAAAATCGTTCTTCATAAGGACTCCTGAAAAAATCGAGAGCGCCAAAAGGCACAGAGTTATCCGACTGAATCTACGCGACATTTGATACCTCCAAAAATGGGAAAAATCTTCGATGACGGCATTGTAGCACCCTAAAAATAGCAATAAATATCGATGTTATGGGGCCCGAGAAAAGATGCCTCCACCGCTTGACATCCTTTAGAATTAGAATTATTCTAATTACCAAACGGGAGATGTATGGAAACAACCATTGATATCAAAACACTCGGGCTTACCCGGCAGCGAGAAGTCGTCCTGGAAGTCATCCGAAAGTCCAACGACCATCTGACTGCTAACGAGGTCTTTAATGGCGCCAAGAAGAGATTGCCAAGCATCTCGTTCGCGACCGTCTATAACTCCCTCAGATTCTTGAAAGATGCAGGTCACATTTCGGAAATTAGTTTTGGAAATGGCGCGAGCAGGTTCGATCGTATTACTGAAAGACACGATCACGCACTGTGCACCAAATGTGGGAAGCTGGTCGATATGCATCTCGACCTGCCGAAAACTATTTCTAAGCAAGCGGAACAGTTTTCGCAGTTCACTTTGGAGTCGATAGAAGTGACACTCCGCGGATTATGTCCTGCTTGCACCAAATAAGTTCTTAAACTCGATTTAGATAAGTTCAAGAAAAATCAAAAAGTAAATAAAAGGAGTAAATAAACAACATGTCAACTGCAACTGGTTCAGCGGAAGCGAAGGAATTGGTCTTCGCAAAAGTCGGTCAACCGGCACCGGATTTCAACCTTCCTTCGACGAAGAACATGGAGACCCTGAAAGAGACGGTAAGCCTCTCTGACTACAAGGGAAAATGGCTCGTCCTACTTTTCTACCCCCTAGATTTCACCTTTGTCTGCCCGACCGAGCTCACTGCTTTTTCGGACAGGCTCGATGAGTTCCAGGGAATCGGAGCTGAAGTGATCGGAATCTCAACCGACTCGGTTCATTCACACAGGGCCTGGGTCAAGACCCCCCGTGACAAGAACGGAATCGAAGGTCTCAAGTACCCGCTCGCTTCAGACGTCGCGGGACGTCTTGCACGTCAGTACAACATCCTGGTCGAAGAGGCGAACATCGCACTTCGCGGACTATTCATCATCAACCCGAATGGTGTTCTGCAGTACGCAGTTGTCCACGATCTCAACATCGGTCGATCGGTCGATGAAACCCTCCGCGTTATCCAGGGTCTCCAGACCGGTGGCCTCTGTGCGGCGAACTGGACTCCGGGACAGGGCAATTTGAAGGTGTAAGTTAATTGGAAGAACGGAAAAGGGATTCCGAGTTTCGGCTCGGAATCCCGACTCCGACAGATTGGAGGTTTGATAGAAATGCCAATGCGTTTAGGGGATGCAATCCCATCTCTCGAAGGAGCCACAGAATGGCTCAATGGAACTGAAGTCAAAAGCGAAGAGCTCGTTGGTGCCCCTGCCATGATCTATTTCTGGGCGTCGAGCTGTGGTATCTGCAAAGAAAACATGCCAAAGCTGAAGGAGCTCCGCGATAGATATGCGGCGAAGGGTCTTAAGACCGTAGCGATACACATGCCGCGTTACGAAGAAGACACGAATCTCGAAACGGTCAAGGCAACGATTGCAGAGCACCATATTGATGATGTCTGCGCAGTCGACAACCTGCATAAGTTGAAGGACGCTTTCCTCAACGAGCAGGGTTGGGTCCCCGTTTATTACCTCTTCGACGAGGAAGGGAAATTGAAATCAAGAGCCGCCGGAGAGCTCGGCATCGGAAATCTGACCCATGGCCTTGAAAAGATGTTCCCTGATGCAGCTTCCACCACCGCGTGATAGCTAACCAACGCGAAAAGTATAAGGACCGCTAAAAGCGGTCCTTATTTTTTATTCTTATCGTCACGTTTCTTGCTTACCTTTTCTCGATAATGGTAACGCTGCGAATGACGTCTCCCCTCACGATTTGATCGACCACCCCCATACCGGTTTCATCAATCTTGCCGAAGACGGTATAGCCGCCGTCGAGATGGGGTTGTGGTGAATGGGTCGCAAACCATTGAGAGCCGCCGGTATCTTTACCAGAGAGCGCCATCCCAACCGCTCCACGATTGTATGGGACCATGTTCACCTCGCATCTTATATTCCAACCAGGCCCGCCATTGCCGTCGCCATCAGGATCGCCATCCTGCATCACAAAGTTCGCAACCACCCTATGTACTGTCAATCCATTGAAGTAGCCGCTTTTAGCTAGCCGAATAAAGTTCTCTACTGTGAGTGGCGCGTCTTCGGGTAGCAAATCGATTGAAAAATTACCCTTGTCTGTCACAAACATCGCCTTCGCTCGGCCGTTTTTCCTCTTGCTTGCCCGGATGTAATCGGCCTTGGTCAATGTACGTTGTCCAAGTTTGTTCTGAGTAACCCCAGTCCAGCCTTTTACTTTCGTCAAACCCAGATCTGTCGCTTCTACTCCGGATGCCTTGAGCAACTCAACCGCCTTTCTGCGAACAATTACGTCAACCGAAGAGAGTGCCTGCTTGAGGGGGCCGACCGCTCTCACTGGGTCCATCTTCTGCAGGGCTTCGAGTGACGCAAGAATTGCATCGTTATTTTGCACATCTTCTCTCAATGCAAACTCGAGTGCTCTCTGGACGACATCAAAGGATTCCTCATCTTTACCTTGCTTACCAAGAAATGAGGTTATTGCAGTCCTTGTTTGAACATCCTCTTCAGCGGTCAGAAACTCGCGAAGTATCGAGACTATATTTGGCG
>CAXRBW010000218.1:0-7231 GCA_964228775.1 Pyrinomonadaceae bacterium
ACGCGATCGCGCATGTCGCGGATAGTCTGCTGGAGGATGATCTCAGGATCCTCCATCTTGTCGATGGCGGCGCCCGTGCCCGCCCTAAACACTCTTGCTATGCGTTCCCAAAGTCCCATGATTGAAAGTCTCCTCGACCAGAAAGGAAATCCGCTGCACAAAGCATTAGCGGAGCTAGACCTAAAATAATGCCAAAGTATAACAGTAAAAGCCTTTCGGCTAGCAAATTTAGGCAGTCTGCAGACCCGACCCGAGACCACTGCAACCGCATCGTAGGAAATGACTTGCCAAAATCAGTGTCCGACCTCAAACTTTTTCCCGTGGCTTCAGATTTTTCAAAAGTGGTAGAGCTGTTAAGGCTCGAAGCGGACGCGGTCAGCAGGGCAGCCGCGCGTCTCGACAGGGACGCGGTCGAGCGTGCCCTGGGTATTCTCGCCGGATGCACCACGAAAGTGGTGGTCATCGGTGTCGGCAAATCCGGAGTCATCGCTCAGAAGATCGCACAGACAATGACCTCGACCGGCACTGTCGCGATTTTTGTTCATCCCTCCGATGCGCTCCATGGCAGCCTCGGAGCCGTGCAGGACGGAGACGTCGTCATAGCTCTCAGTAATTCTGGTGAAACCGACGAGATTCTCGCTTTGCTTCCTGCAATCAAAAGCCGAAAGGTAAAGATCATCTCCATCGTCGGTAATGTTGTGTCGACCCTCGCCGCCGAGAGCGACGTGGTGCTTGACGCTTCAGTAGACAAGGAGGCTTGTCCGCACAATCTCGCCCCGACAACTTCGACCACGGTCGCGCTCTCGATAGGTGATGCAATTGCGATGGCGTTGATGGAGGGTAAGAATTTGACCGCGGAGGATTTTGCGGCGAATCATCCGGCAGGGCGTCTCGGTAAGCGTCTGACGCTGACCGTTCGCGATCTCATGCAATCTGGTGGCGCAGTCAGGGAAGAATCGACTTTCGTCGAGGTTGTCGCAGCGATTTCCGAATATGCACTCGGCGCGGTCAACGTAGTCTCGCCATCGGGCGCGCTCGTCGGGATTGTCACGGACGGCGATCTGCGTCGCACCATTGAGAAAACGGCGCCCGCGGACTTCGCATCGTTGACTGCCGCTTCGATGATGACCAGAGATCCGATATCGGTATCGCTCTCGACCCTGGCGTTTGAGGCGTTGCGAATCATGGAGGATCGCCCATCGCAGATCTCCGTGCTCGCGGTGGTTGACGATGGCGGTAAAGCCTGCGGAATACTCCGACTCCACGACATCGTCCGCGCCGGGCTCTAGTCTTAGTTCAATCTGACATTCATCATTCTGCAAGGGAGCACTAGATATGCGCCTCAAACTCGTTCCTTTCTTTCTGACGGTCATTCTTTTATCTTCGATTGCGTTTCCCGCCCAAACGGGACGCATCGCCGTCTCTTTCGACGAATCTTTTCTTGAGGCGATGCTTGAGGCCGCTTTCCGTGACGGCGGAAAAATAGAATTCGGAGAAAACCGCACACCTCGCCCGCTCAATCAGAAAACTCAAACTTCGATGAATGCCTTTGCGCCGACCTCTGAATGTACCGAGGGCGTGAGACTCATCCGTGAAGCTAAGGGTCGCAGAACAGCTGTTTATTTGAGAGATGGCGGCATGACAGCGCAAATCGCTTTCGAGGGCAGTTATCGCCCGCTCGTCGGCTGCATCGATTATTCAGGTGTTGCCGACGCGAGAATCGAACTCTCTTTCGACCGCAATCTGCAAGCGATGGTCGGACGCGTCAAGGTGGTCAACGTCAATCTCAATCTTACGGGCGGAATCGGCGGTTCGCTCATCGCCAAATACGTCCAAACTTCGATCGATGAAAAGGTCAATCCGCTGCAGATTGTCGGCCTCGACCGCATCTCGTTCGGAATACCGGTGCAGAAATCATCGAACATCTCGCTCAGGGCGAGTGACATGTCCTACCAAATCGGCAACGGTAACATCACGGTCTTTGTGAATTACGAATTCTTGAGAATGTGAATTTCCGCCCGAAAGCTTGTTAACTTCGACCCTGCGACACTATTCTCATAAATAATGAATCTCCCGCTCGTCACAATTCTCGGACGGCCCAACGTCGGCAAGTCGACGCTCGTCAATCGCCTGACGGGCAGTCGGCGGTCCATCGTCGGTGATGAACCGGGTATCACCCGCGACCGTATCTACGGCGAGGTCGAGTGGAAGGGCAGAACCTTCAGACTCATCGACACTGGCGGCATCGTTCCTGACGATGAGGCTGTCATACCTGCAAATATCTTCAAACAGGCCTCGCACGCGATCGCCGAGTCCCAGGTCATCGTCTGGGTGGTCGATGCGCGCGCCGGTGTGACGTCGCTCGATGAAGAGATTGCCTCTTTTCTGCGTGGCGTCGGGAAACCGGTCCTCATCGCTGCGAACAAGGCCGAATCACAACGGGTCGAGGACGAGGCTCAGGAATTCCACCTCTTTGGACATGAACTTGCCCCCGTTTCTGCTGAACATGGAACAGGCATCGGCGATCTCCTCGATATAGTTTTCGCGCACCTTGAGTTCAGTGATGAAGAGGCGGCGGAGGCTCCGGCAAATGAGATACGTCTCGCAATAATCGGCCGACCCAACGTCGGAAAATCTTCTCTTCTTAACAAGTTACTCGGCGAGGAGCGCGTCATTGTTTCGCCCATCGCGGGGACGACCCGAGACTCTGTCGATACGGAACTCCTGCTTGACGGCATGAAGTTCACGCTCGTCGACACGGCTGGCATCAGACGTAAAGGAAAGACCACCGAGATGGCTGAGAAGCTCAGCGTCGTGATGGCGAGGAAGGCGCTTGAGCGCGCGGATGTCGCGATCCTCGTCGTTGATGCACTCGAGGGCGTGACGCATCTCGATGCCAATATTGCGGGTTACGCGGTCGATTCAGGTTGCTCGGTGATCATTGCCGTCAACAAATGGGATGCTCTTGAGGAAAAGCAGACCAATACGATTTATGAGTTCGAGGATGACCTGCGTCAACAGATGAAGTTCCTTTATTGGGCCCCAATGGTGACGATTTCAGCACTGACAGGACAAAGAGTTCAGAACATACTGCCGCTCGTCGTCAAGGCGAATGAAGCGCGCAACCTCAAGATACAGACTTCGCGTCTCAATCGATTTTTCGAAGACAACATCTCACAGCCCCGTGGCGGTACCGCACCGTCGGCGACCAAGGGCGGTGTTTCGCGACTCAAGGTGCAGTTTCTCACGCAGGCTGGAACCAGGCCGCCACTCTTCATTTTGTTCACTTCAGGCGGCGGTAGTGCCGACCTACATTTTTCTTACCTGCGGTACATTGAGAACAAGCTGCGAGAGGCTTTTGAATTTTTTGCAACGCCGATCCGCTTGAAAGAGCGACATAAATCACGCAAGGGCGATTCGGATTAAGAACGATGGATGCGCTGATTTTAAATCTCAGATTTCTGCTATTCGCCGTGTTTTTAATCGCGGCGGTTGGGAAATTTGCCGATCTCCGAGGTTCGTCAACGGCGATGGAGTCCTTCGGCATTCCGAAAAAACTTTCACCGGTGTTGGGGATACTGCTCCCTCTGCTTGAGATGGTATTGGCGCTCTCGATGCTTTCGGTGTCGGTCTCCTGGCTCGGTGCGGTGCTGTCACTCTCACTGTTTGCCGCGTTCATCGCAGGCATGGTCTGGCAGCTTTCAAAAGGAAAAGCTCCCGAATGTCATTGCTTTGGCGCTATCCATAGTGAGCCGATAGGGAAGGCGTCGCTCGTCAGGAATGCAGTCTTCGCACTCTGCTCGCTGGCTCTCGTTTTCCGCGGCAGGTCTGCGCAGGGTCTTTCGCTCTCGGAACTTTCGGGCGACCTCTTGGTTACTACAGTTATTCAGTTGGCCGCGATCAGCGTGCTTCTCATCCTACTTATGAATGCGAAGCGGACGATCAAGGCGCTCGAGCGCGGTCTTGGAATCGAACGCGTCGAGGAACGAGAGAACACTGGACATCCCGCCGATGCGCTTCCAATCGGTGCGCCGGTTCCTGCATTCGAGGTGCCGAGTGCCGCCGGCCGAATCGTCACCTTCGAGGATCTGATGCTGAGGTCTGCACCGCTCGTACTTTTTTTCGTCGGCCCGAACTGCGCTCCATGCGCAGCGTTGCTCCCCGAGATGCTCGAATGGAAAAAAGAATTTGCAGGCCGCTTAGATCTCGTTCTGGTTACAACAGGCGGAGTAGATGAGAACATCGCCAAGTTCGAAGGCTTTCCTCCAGAGGACATCCTGATACAGGAAAACAGGGAACTCTCTATTAAGTTCCGCGCGAATTGGACACCGGCCGCGGTTCTAATTAGCGCCGATCGAATTGCTAGTCGCGTTGCAGTGGGAGACCGGCGCATACGCGATCTTTTCGATGGAATACGCACTCGTGACCTTGCCTCTGAATTCCCGTTCGTTCCCCTCAACACCGAGGCGCGGGTAAGGATCGGAGAGACCGTCAGTAGCTTTTCGGTCACCGACACTGACGGCCAGAACATTGATGAGACCAAGCTTCGCGGCAAAGACAGTTTGATTCTTTTTTGGAGTAAGGGCTGTGGACATTGTGAATCGATGGCGGCAGAGGTCTCGACACTCGACCTCGCGTTGCAAGTGATCGTTTTTGCGGACGGCCTCAAGGAGGCCTTTGACTCGGTCAGAAATCGGGTGTCGATAGTGCAGGATGAAGGCTTCGCAGTCGCATCGATGAAATTCGGAGCGAAAGGCGCGCCGTCGGCCGTCCTCGTCGATTCCGACGGACGCATCGCCTCCGAGACCGCGATTGGTACGGACGCAATCTGGGCACTTATCGGAAGAAGTTGAAATGAAAGCGATCGATTGGAAAGTCACCGCTCGTGACGGTAATGCAAGAACTGGAATCCTGAGAACGCGAAGATCGGTTATCGAGACTCCGGTCTTCATGCCGGTCGGGACACAGGGAACGGTCAAGGGTGTCCGCTTCGAATGGCTTGAGGATGAATTAGACTGCCGCATCATTCTCGGGAACACCTACCACCTTTTTCTGCGCCCCGGTGTCGATCTGATCAAAGCCCACCGAGGACTGCATAAATTTTCTACATGGTCGAGATCGCGTCTCACCGATTCGGGCGGCTTTCAAGTTTTCTCATTGAACGATCTTAGGAAGCTGACCGAGGAAGGGGTTCAATTCAAATCGCATCTCGACGGAAGTGCACATTTCCTTTCACCCGAAATATCGATGGAGATCCAGGCTTCGCTTGGATCGGACATCGTCATGGTTTTTGATGAATGTCCGCCGGGGGACGTCGGACGTGAGGCGACCGAGAAGAGTCTCGAGCTCACAGCGCGATGGGCCGCACGGTCGAAGCGGAGATTCAGCGAACTTCAATCAGACGGCTCTGATCTCGGACGGCTCGATCTAAATGACGGGCTCTCGGGAGCTCAGGCGCTGTTCGGAATCATCCAGGGGGCGGGACATCTGGACCTTCGCCGGCGAAGTCTTGAGCTCACAGCTGAGATTGGATTTGACGGCTATGCCATCGGCGGACTCAGCGTCGGCGAAGAGAAACCGATCATGTACGGTGTCCTCGAAGATCTCGCGCCTCAGATGCCGGAGTCCGCTCCAAGATATCTGATGGGTGTCGGTACGCCAGAGGATCTGATCGAAGCGGTTTACCACGGTGTTGACATGTTCGACTGCGTGATTCCCACGCGCAACGGTAGAACGGGAAGCGCCTTCACTTCGCGAGGAAAGATAAATCTACGCAACGCTAAACATTCAGACGATGACGGTCCAATCGACACTGACTGTCGCTGCTCCGTCTGTGCGAGATATTCACGCGGATACTTGAGACATCTCCATCAAGCTGGTGAGATGCTGGCCGCAACTCTCGTGTCGCATCACAACCTCGCGTTCTTCATGGAGACGATGCGTCAGGTCCGCGAAGCCATCAAAGAAGGCAGATATGGGGCGTTTAGGACTGAATTCCTAGCACAACTAAAGGAAAACGCAGGTCTTGATGTTTGATTAAGGCCTTCTGAGCGTATATCATTACCGCTTGTTTATTGATTCAGAATGAGAATTATGGACGTTTCACTTCTTTTTCAGACCGAAGGTTTCGCAGGCATCGGCGGCATGCTTCTTCCGCTCGTCGCCATTTTCGGTATCTTCTATTTCCTCGTCATCCGCCCTCAGCAAAAACAGCAGAAAAAGCTGCAGGAGATGATCGCCTCTCTCACCATCAATGACGATGTCGTCACAAATGGTGGGGTGATCGGTAAGATCAAGGAAGTCAGAGAATCAAGTTTCGTCATTCTGAGCGCCGACAAATCTTTCATCGAGGTAGGCAAGAGCGCCGTCGTCGGAAAGAAAGCCGAAGCGGAAAAACAGTAGACATCACCTTGTAATCAAAGTCGGTCGCGCATTCCAAGTGGGAGTGTCCGTCACGACTAGTCACGACCCGAATATGAAGAACAACAAGCTTTTGTTCAGAACCGCCATCATTGTGCTCGTCGCCCTCGGCGGCATCTACCTGGTTATAGGCCCGCGGACCTCCCCGACCCTCGCTGACTTTTCATTCGACGGCATAAAGAAAAGTCTTGGCGAAAACATCAGTCTCGGCCTAGACCTCAAGGGCGGCTCGCACCTCGTGATGCGGGTTAAAACCAATGAATATCTGAAGACACTTACTGACAACGCCGCCCAGGGCGCGACCATCGCAATCAGGGACGGAAAGCTCCCCGCAGTCGAGGCCAAGCCCCTTTCGGAGGACGGAAAATACGAGGTGTCGGTCGAGGTTACAGACCCCGCGCAAGTCCAGACCGTGGGGGATGAGATAAAGAAGAAGGTCGACTTTGTGACCAATTGGTCTGAATCGACCTCTGGTTCCGTCATCACATGGTCGCTTCCGCTTCAAGCACAGAACAGGCTAAAGGAGCAGGCGACTGAGCAGGCACTCAAGATTATCGAAAGCCGCATCAATGCCTTTGGCGTCAAGGAGCCAACGCTCCAGCGTCACGGCTCTGCCACATCAGGTCAGATTCTTTTACAGATGCCGGGAGTCGACGACCCCGACCGAGTCAAAGAGCTAATCGGCTCTGAGTCCTCGCTCTCCCTGATGAAGGTTGCAAGTGATTCGTTCCAGACATTCAACACCGAGCAAGAGGCCGTTGCATCACTCGGAGGATCGGTACCGTTTAACAAGCGTGTTCTTCCTTATGTC
>CAXRBW010000219.1:0-4117 GCA_964228775.1 Pyrinomonadaceae bacterium
CGCCATCATCGAACAGGCTTTTCCCGCGATTCTTTTCGGTCCTCCGGGTCCGACGAAAAAAGGCACGCTCGAACTTCTGGCGAAGCTCTCCGAACTCAAGGCAACCACAATGGCGATTACAAGCGACGATGAGATCGCGGCCGCAGCCTCGGTCGCGCTTAGGTTGCCTGGCGACATAGATGAATTTCTGACACCGATTCCCTACATAGTTCCGGGTCAACTTTTTGCGGCCCATCTTGCGAAGGCAAAGGGTATCGATGCCGATGCACCCCGCTCGCTCTCCAAGGTCACAAAGACGCTATGATGACGGTCCGCGGGACGATAGTGTTTCTCTCTATTTTCTTCTCCGTCGCAATGGCATCGGCACAGAATGCTCCTTGTGAATTCGACACCGCCAAGCTCGAGTTCAAGGGAACGCCCGTCAAGCAGGCGAGATGTCTGCTTAGACCGAACGGCATCGGCGGCGTTTTGGGTGTACCGCTGGAAAGACTTCCGAAATCACTTGAATCACGTATCGGGCGCAGGTTCGATTTAAGATTGGCGTCGATTGCAAACTATCTCGAGCGCGGCAACATCGATGCACAAGCGGTCGGCGGTAGCCTCAATCCAATTCCGCGGCCGACCTCCACAAGTCTCAGGCGGACAACCACTAGATATTTCGTCATCCACGACACCTCCCATCCCTATCTCGGCGACGGTCCGTTCCCCGATGGATTCGATTCCGATCCGTCATGGAGGGGGAACGATTTATCAATCTGGACGTCTCAACCCGTTGCGCATGTTTTTGTAAACCGGCTCGGGCAGAGTTTGACCACCACTCCGTTCGACGAGCCGGTCAGAAAGGGCTTCGGCACAAAGTTCGCTCGGGACGTTTTGAAGACGGGTGAGAAATGGAGACAGGTCCATATCGAATTGGTCCAGCCGCGCAGGCGGGATACGAATGATCCCAATCCTGGCAATGACAGAATCGCGCCAATGCCAGGATTCACCGCCGCGCAATATGAGAGACTCGCGCTCCTCTATCTCATGGCCTCGGCAAGGGATGGCAGATGGCTCATACCCGCCTATCACTCAGCGATGGATGCGGGCATCAAGGACGCACATGATGATCCACAGAATTTCGATCTCTCGGCATTCGCACGAGCACTTGACCTTCTTGTTGTGTCGCTGCGTCAGAACAGATGATTCGCACCGCCCGATATCTCTTCCTTGCAAGCCTTGCGACGCTTCCCGTCGTCAGGCTTCTTTCGATTCCGATAGGCGGCTTAACAATTCAAATATCTGATTTCCTCTTTCTATTCTGCTTTCTTGCCTTCGTCATCTCGGTCATCGGAGGGCAGCACCCGATCAAAGTGCACCGAGCGTTCATCTACATCGCAGTCTATTGGTCCACACTCCTCCTCTCAGCGATTTTTTCTGAAGACCAAAGTAAGAGCCTACTCAAGATGTTCGGCGAGACTTATCTATTTCTCTTGGGTTTCGTGGCAGTGGAGCTGTGCCGAGACGGAAAGTTTATGAAACGTGCAGTCGGTGCGTGGCTCGCTGGAACAACCGTTGCGGTCATCGGAAGTCTTGCTGGACTTGCCCTCTTCTACCTTGGCCTGAAAACACAGCTTGCTAATCCGTTTCTTTCGCATTTCGGCAGCCTACCCGCTGGCGACTATCCGCGCATCAGAGGATTCTTTGCCAACGCGAACATGATGGCCAATTACATGAACTTCAGCATCATGCTCGGCCTCGCCGCCTCGGGTCTTGGAATGCTTAGAGGCGCACAGCGCATAACTCTGAAGGTTGGGGCCATCATTGCGAGCGTATTCACACTCTCACCTGGACTTGGTGGAGTCGCGCTCTCGCTGGGTCTTTGGACTGGTCGAAGATCTAGGATGTTCGCAATCAGCGGAGTCTTGATTGCGGGACTCTTTCTAGTTGCATCGCTCGTTTCGGGTGACACCAAAAACACTGATCTCGGCATGTCTGTCGGAGGTCGTGTCATTGAGCCATCGGTGAGGGTGTTGGTATGGGACAGTGCGCTTGGGACCATCGCATCGAATCCTCTGCTCGGCCGAGGTGTCGGAATTGATCCAGCTAATTTGCGTTATGAGGCGGTCAATGGCGACAGGCAGCATCTGAGAGATGCCCATAACATTCCGCTCAACGTCGCCGGACAGGCAGGGCTCTTGGGCCTTGCCGCATTTGCTGCGTTCATTTTCTTCACTGCCATGTGGATAAGGCAGAATGCTTCACATAATGAAGTCACGCTGGCGCTCGCCCTCGGTGTCATCGGTGCATTCTATTATCAGGGACTGACTGGATCGTTCGAGGATGCGAGGCATCTGTGGGTCGCACTCGGCATGATGTTCGCATCGCGCGAAGCGTTTGATGGCACTTCAGGGTCGGTAGAACTCCGCACGCCGACGGCGACCTGAATAGTCCCTTGAGA
Organism: Pyrinomonadaceae bacterium; assembly: GCA_964228775.1. Lineage (GTDB taxonomy): Bacteria > Acidobacteriota > Blastocatellia > Pyrinomonadales > Pyrinomonadaceae > CAXRBW01. Next base: position 2,441 of record CAXRBW010000219.1, read on the forward strand.
ACCTGCATTTGAGAAGAGTCCAAACAGCGGCGATTGCATCGAACCACCTGATTTTTTTCCCTTCGACTTTCGTCCTTGGTCGATAGGTGATTGGAACCTCAACTATCTCAAGCCCTAGTCTCGCAATCTGAGCTGTAATCTCAGGTTCGATGTCAAAACGATCGGACCGCAGAAACAGAAGTTCGGCGACATCGATGGTGAAAGCCTTGTAGGCGGTTTCCATGTCCGTCAGACGCGTTCCGTAGAGCAGGTTCGTTAGGCCCGTGAGGATTTGATTTCCGATTCTTCTGATGACTGGAACATCGTTGTTCCCGAGGAATCGCGAGCCATAAACGACATGAGTTCGTCCGGAGATTATCGGATCGACAAGGGCGACATACTCTCTCGGGTCAAGCTCAAGGTCCGCGTCTTGAATCAAGATAAGATCGCCTTTGGCGAGTGTGAGACCACGCCTGACCGCATTCCCCTTACCCGCATTTATTTCTGTCCGAACTATGCGGACGGGAACCTCTGATGGAAACTCGAGCTCCTCAAGTGTCCCGTCAGTCGAACCATCATCGACCACGACCACATCGAGGTCGAGCGGAATGTCGACTGCAAGCACTGTCTCAACCACCTCGGCGATGGTCTCACGCTCGTTGTAGACAGGGATGATGACGGAGAGTTTCTTGAAATCCTTGCGCATCTTCGGACCCGAGGGATTCTAACTCACCGCGTACTAGCAGTGAAACGGGGCCGATTTGGGGGCTTTGGCTTTTGTAATCAAAGCGGTTTTCGGTATAATTCGGGTTTCGCAACACGGATCGTTAGCTCAGTTGGTAGAGCAGCGGACTCTTAATCCGCGGGCCGCTGGTTCGAGCCCAGCACGATCCACCAGATTAAAAAGGCGGGGGCAAATGCCTCCGCCTTTTCTCATGATTCATTAATGAAATTCTATCTGTTCCCCGCCGCCTTTACAGCCGCCTTCGGGGTGCTGGTGCGGAGAATCTCGAGGGCACGTTTTAGCTGAATGTCCTCGGACTGCTTTTTCGATGCAGGTTTCTGTTCGACTCCGGCGGGAGGCTCTGGGTTGTCACCTTGGCCGATGACATCCTCGATGTCGCCATCCGCAGAGTCCGGATTCTTGACTTCAATTGTCGGCTTGAGCCCAGTCTCTCCCTTTTCACCACCGAGGAATGGATTTCCGTTCGGTGCAGCCCATTTTCTGACTGTCAAAAGAAGTCCGTCGCCGCGCTTCATCGTAAAGAGCTGCTGCTCGGTACCCGCGCCGAAGCTTCGTTCGCCGATCACCTCACCGACCTTGTTGTCCATGATTGCGGCGGCGACGACTTCAGCGGCGCCTGCAGTCGTTGAATCTATCAGCACCGCGAGTTCGCCCGAGTAGATGTTTTTACTTGGGTCAGCGTTGAAGGTTTCGAGCGTCTTGCCTTCGCGGCCGATGTCCTGGGCAAGCTTCCCTTCCTTGACGAAGATATTGGCTGTCGCAACACCCTCTACCAGCGTGCCTGCGGCTACACCCCTCAGGTCCAGCACCAACTTCTTAATTCCCTGCTTTGTAAGGGCGGTAATCTGGCTTTTGATTTCAGTACTCTCGCCTTCTTCTAAACTGTGAACCTTAAGAACACCGATCCTGCCGGGTTCTATTCGCGCATCGACCGGCGGAAACTTATAGGCACC
>CAXRBW010000220.1:0-4086 GCA_964228775.1 Pyrinomonadaceae bacterium
TGCATCAAAGGCGCTCGCCGACAGACATGGAGTCAGAGTCCATATTCATCTTGCCGAGGCAAACACTGAGACGGAATTCATCAGGCAGAACCATCAGGGGCAGAGACCGATTGAATTCGTCGACAACATAGGGTTTTTAGGCGATAAGACGATTGCCGCACACGTTGTCCAAGCCGATATCTCAGAGCTCGAAATTCTCAAAAGGCGGGGTGTAGGAATCGCTCACAATCCACAGTCGAACATGAAGCTCGCGGCGGGCGTCGCACCGGTCCCAAAGATGATAGAGCTGGGGCTTGCGGTCGGTCTTGGCACTGATGGTGCCGCTTCGAATAACGATCTTGATCTGTGGGAAGAAATGGACACGGCCGCAAAACTTCACAAGCTCTATTCCGGGAATCCGAAAGCGGCAAGCGCAAAACAAATGTTCGAGCTCGCAACCATCGGCGGAGCGCGAGCCCTACATCTGGAGTCCGAGATCGGCTCTCTCGAAGTAGGAAAGAGGGCAGACATTGTCATCGTCGATTTCGATTCACTTAATCAGACTCCGATGTACAACCTGTATTCACATCTCGTTTATGCGACGAAGGCGAACAATGTGAGGACCGTCATCATCAATGGCAGATTGATTATGTTGGACAGGAAATTGTTGACCTTGAATGAGGATGTTATAAAGAAGGACGCCAATTTATTCCGTTCCAAGGTATCTGAAGATCTGAAATCCCACTGATTCCCTGCGATGCACAAGGCCGGCACCATCTCATTCTGCATATTCACCACCGTGCTCGGCACGTGTCTCGGTCTCTTCACTTTGGTTACCCCAACCAAGGCTCAGACGGCATCTCAGAATGATTTGAGTAGAACGAGAATCATAAAGGCGAAGGCGCTTCTCGCAGTCAGAAATCCCGCCGCCGCAATTTCCGAACTGGATAATCTCAAGCGCGAAACCTCTGACCCGGCAGTACATGCAGTTGCCAATGTGCTGATGATGAACTGCCTCATCGAACTAGGTGATTACGGGCGTGCGGGGGAACTTCTCGACAGTCTATATCGCCGCCTCGGCGCTGACAGCTCTTCTGATCAATCAAATTATTTCGGTGCTGCAGGTCAGCTTTCTAAGAGCGCGAGAAATATCGTCGAGCGTTATCGCGGACTTGGAATCAGCCCGTCAGACAAAAATCTGCCGAGTGAGGCGAGTAATGAACTCGACCGGTTACGTAAATTGCTTGAAAAACTGGTCGATCAGATAAAGACGATGGGAAGGAAAAAGACATCGGGACGGGATGCTTTGGCTCTGTTGGAGGAAGCGACCGCAGCGAGAGGTTTACTCGCGCGTGACAGTTACGATGGAAGACTTTGGAAGGAAGAGCTAGCAGACGCACGCGAGCTTCTCTCGATGTCACGGTCCATGATTCTCTCCGCTGTCGATGGCGAATCCTCTTCGCCAGACTCTGGCGTTCAATCGTCAGAACCAAAACCTTCAGATGAACGTACCGATGTACCGACAGCTGAATCATCGATTTCTCAGGAGCTACCTCTCGCCCCCGGCAATGTAACGCCCGGAGTTAGAAATCGCAGAGCCCAATCAGGTCGTTCCGACAGCTCTCAAGTGACAGCCATCGGATCTCTGGAAGGATTTATTTCAGAAAGAGCCACGCCTGTTTACCCTGCAATCATGACACCTGCACGAATCGTGGTAACCGTGATTGTCAGTGCTGTAGTCGATCAGGAAGGTCGTGTGCAGGAGGCGTCACTCAATCAAGGTCCAGCCGAATTTGCCGAAGCGGCAATTGAAGCAGTGCGAAGGACGAAGTTTTTGGTACATAAAATCGATGGCAGGCCGGTCATTTATTCCGGATCGATTGCCGTCAAATTCGTTCCATGAGGAAAGGGCACGGTCGGCGGTCGCTCGGGCGCTTCAAGCGCCCATTTTTATTGGCCCACAACCCAATTCTGACAATCTTGAGGAAAAAGTAATGATTTGTTAGTCTAAAAGTTCAGGCTTTTAGACGAATCGCAGACAGGTAAACCGATGAAGATTTCGGCACAAGAAGAATACGGACTGAGATGCCTTGTGCAGCTTGCCCAACTGGGAACTGGTGAATCTTTGACGCTTCCGCAAATTGCGGAGCGGGAAGGGATCTCAGTGGCCAATGCGGGCAAATTGATGTGGCTTCTCAATAAGGCCGGTTTCGTTTCAGCGACGAGGGGTACAAAAGGTGGCTATCAGCTATCTCGCCCAGCTGGAGAGATTCGGCTCAATGAGGTCATCAAGGTTTTGGATGATGACGAGATTTCGGGTCATTGCGGAAGCTACACAGGTGTTATGGACTCATGTGTACATTCCGGCGATTGCGGAATCAGATCTGTCATCGTCGGATTGCATGAGGTCGTGCAGAATGCCCTCTCTAACATCACGCTTCAGACCCTCGTAGGTGAGGAAGAAAAAGTCAGAGAGACCCTGCACCAGATTCAGGGAATACACAGGACGTTGGAGCCGTCGAGAGTGTGAGGTTCGAAGAGTGACGCGGGACAGGTGACGCGTAAATAGTGACACGTCACACGTAACACGTAACACGTAACACTTAAAAAGTGACACGTAACACGTAACACGGTTGGGAAGTATGAACGAGATATTGAGCGCTGGCACTCATCCTAGGAATCCGTGTCACGTGTCACGCACATCGTGTCACTTACAGGGCACATCGCGTCACGCACGGGGTGTCACTTACAGGGCAGATCGTGTCACGTGTCACGCACATCGTGTCACTTAAAAGATTTAGTCGAGTTGTAAAAGTAACATGTCAACAGCACAGGATCTTCTAGCAAACAGGGAATACAAATACGGTTTCAAGACCGAAATTGAAACTGAATTGATTCCGAAAGGTCTCACGGAGGACACAGTCAGACTCATCTCTTCAAAGAAGAATGAGCCTGAGTGGATGCTCGAGTTCCGCCTCAAGGCCTATAGGCGATGGCTTGAAATGGAACAGCCGGACCACTGGGCCAATTTCGACTACCCGAAAATCGATTTTCAGGAGATCACCTACTATGCTGCTCCGAAACAGAAGGCAAAGAAGGCCAGCATGGACGAGGTCGATCCCGAATTGATCAAAACTTTTGAGAAGCTCGGCATCCCGCTCTCTGAGCAGAAGATGTTGGCTAATGTCGCCGTTGATGCCGTTTTCGATTCGGTGTCGGTTGCGACTACATACAAAGAGAAATTGAAAGAGGCCGGTGTAATCTTCTGTTCTTTCTCTGAAGCCGTCGTTGAATATCCCGAGTTAATCAAAAAATATCTCGGTTCAGTCGTGCCGGTCGGCGACAACTACTACGCTGCGCTCAATTCAGCTGTCTTCTCCGATGGATCCTTCGTCTTTATCCCGAAGGGCGTCCGCTGCCCGATGGAGCTCTCGACATACTTCCGCATCAACACGCAGGAGTCGGGACAGTTCGAGCGCACGCTGATCGTCGCGGAGGAAGGCGGTTATGTCGCCTACAACGAGGGCTGCACCGCACCTCAGTTCGACACCAACCAGCTTCACGCTGCCGTCGTGGAACTAGTTGCACTCGATGATGCGGAGATCAAGTACTCGACGGTCCAGAACTGGTACGCCGGAGATGAGACCGGAAAGGGCGGAATCTACAACTTCGTGACCAAGCGCGGTGCGTGCCGCGGGAAAAATTCAAAAATCTCATGGACACAGGTCGAGACCGGCTCATCCATAACCTGGAAATATCCGTCTGTGATTTTGCAGGGTGACAACTCGATCGGGGAATTCTACTCGGTCGCACTCACGAACAACGCGCAGATTGCCGATACGGGAACGAAGATGATCCATATCGGCAAGAACACTAAGTCGACGATTGTCTCGAAGGGAATTTCCGCAGGCAAGTCGAACAATTCCTACCGCGGACTCGTGAAGGTGATGCCGAAGGCCGAGGGCGCACGCAACTACACGCAGTGCGACTCGATGCTCATCGGTGGCAAGTGCGAAGCGAACACCTTCCCGTACATTGAGGTTATGAACAACACCGCGCGAGTCGAGCACGAAGCGACGACCTCGAAGATTTCCGAGGAGCAGCTGT
>CAXRBW010000221.1:0-4481 GCA_964228775.1 Pyrinomonadaceae bacterium
GGAAGAAGGAGTAGGAATTATAGACATAGTTCCCTTTACCGAGCTTCAGCCAGACCATTCCGCCGTTGATGGGCTCCTCGCCCGCATCATGTGATTCGAGGAGCGGAACCCATGACTTGTCGAGCTGTGAAAGACTGTAGAGATGACGCTCCTGCACCCAGTTCGCGAAATCCGCATCGGTGATCCGGTTCGGAAAGTTGAAGACGGGATGTGTTGGAACGAGTATCTGGACCGGTGCGTCCTCTTCCACTGCTCTGAGGTTTGAGAGACGCTGCGTACCGTTGACGACCGAGTCCATCCTCGCAGGCGCTGGAAGCATGTTGTTCTGGATGTACTCGCTCTGCTGGTACTGAACAATCATGGTTCCGCCACCGCGGACATAGTCGAGCAATCTGCCGTTGTTCGCAACGAAATCGGGCCTTACCTGGGAAGCGCGGATGCCGATGACGATGACATCGTATTTTGAAAGATTGCCAGTCGTAAGATCCTTCTCAGACAGCATCGTCACAGGAAGACCGAGGAGTTTGATTGCCTCAGGCACCCTGTCACCCGAACCCATCACATATCCGACATTGACGGGTGCGACCTTGAGATCGAGTACCTTGACATCGACCTTCGACACCGAATATCTCCGATGCGTCTGGATGTGGTCATAGGCTATCTCTTGGACAGACTGATTGTAGGACTTGCCTTCGACTGTCGATTTGACGCCGATGGCATAGGAGCCCTCTTTTGATCCCGCAGGAATCGTCACAGTGAATGTCGCTGCGGTCTTCTGTCCATTGACCTTAAGATCGAAGGCGACTGGCGCGGTCGATTTCCAGCCATCAGGCAGGTCGAGCGAGACTGTTCCTGCGCTCGCACCTGCGGCATGATTGGTGACCGAAACGACAATCTCTTTGGTCGTCGTGGCCACGGAGCGCGGAACCACGATAAGGCCCGAGTCAAGCGCGTTGGTGACGCGCGGGACCACATTGAGGCTTCTTCTGATTTCGCCCCTGATGTCATCTGCGTACCGGTATTGCACTGTCTTCGTGACAACGATTTCTTCGCCACCGACATTCATTCTTACTGCAGCGGTCGCCTCTTCATCCTGGAACGGACGGTTTTTGGCATTGCCCGCAGCCGACCAATCGAAGGTGAAATTCTTACGTGGACTGACCAGCCAATACGGCTGAGTCGGCAGTGCATTCTCAGGCGGCGTCACCTTGAAGAAGCTCGCGGCGACCGAAACCTCGTTCCTCGGCCTGAAGCCCTGCGATCTATCCTCGGCAGGGGCCGAGGTCGATTCCGACTTCCAACCCTGTCCGACACGCACCTCGGAACCCAAGACTTTAATTCCAGAGACCTCTGGAGCGAACACCCTCACAGCAACGCCAACCGAAGTTCCGGGATTCACAGTCTCAGAGTCGCTCAGGGCGTCAACGACGACACCCGCTGCCATCTGAAGTGCGTATTGGAAATCCATGCGCTTCTCATCGAGCATCTGCTTGGTATCCGCGTTCGTCGTGGCTTCTGCCGCTTCGCGAGCAAGCTTGACGCCCTTCGCGAGTACTGGAATCAATTTCTGCGGATTAAAGGCATCGTATTGAGATACCGCCGATTCGGCGACCGTCTGAAGTTCCGCTAATCGCGCCTTGAGGCCTTCGTCATTGTTGCCCGACGCTGCGGCGATTCCGCGAATGGTGGTATCGATGCCATCGAAAACCGACTTCTCATTCTCGACCTTGTTTACCGCATCGAGAAGACGGACACCTGATTGCTGTTTACCGCGCAGTTCGAGCGTTCCCATCTCTTGTGTCTTGTGCTGACTGCGACCTTCCATCGCAATCTCAAAATAAGATCTTCCAAGCAGCGGATCGCGGTCGCCTGTATTTACCAAGAGACTCGGCGGGTTCGCAGAGTTCGCCTGCATGCTCTGACTGACATAGAGCTTGAGGGCCTTCCACGGTCTCAGGCCTTCCTTGAACTGCTCAGGAAACGCGTTCGGATCGGCAGCCGCACGATAGGCCTGTGGTGTCAGATAGCCCGAGAGCTGATGCTGGCCGTGTCCGTCCGCAGGAGTTCCGGTGAATCTTGCGATGACGACCAATGGGCGATAAAGCCTAATAGCACGCACCATGTCGGCGAGAACTTCCTTCTCGCCCCAGATTCTTGCCGCCTCTTCCCTCTTCTTGGAGAATCCGTAGTCCATCACGCTCGTGAAAAACTGACCACCACCGTCGAGGCGCCGAGCCTGCAGAAGCTCTTCGGACCTGATTGTCCCAAGTGATTCAAAGAGTTCTGGACCGATGACGTTTTGACCGCCCTCTCCGCGATTGAGCGCAAGATATGCAACGCGTGCGCTGTATCCGCGGGCAAGTGCCGCGATGAGACCTGAGTCCTCATCATCGGGATGGGCGCCCGTGTGGAGCGCGCTGGCGATAGTTGGCAAACGCTTTAGGCGAAGCCCGAGACCCGCAGCGCCGCGGTCGTATACACCTCGAACCTGGGCGGTTGCGCGCGGAACTCCGGCACCCATCATGAGTACCAACATAAGAAACGCAGTGATCTGTTTAAATGTTCGTCGCATTTTTCTCCTCTTTGATAAAAAGACTTATTAGATAGCCGGATATCACCGTCGCCAAACAACCCACGACGTTGAACCAAAGAAACTCAACCTTCGAATAGCTACTCGCAATCCACACCGAGCCAATGCCGAAAAGCAGGCCGAAGAACGCACCCGTGCCTCTCGCGCGCTTCACTCCAAAGGCGAGCACGAAGACTCCGAGAAGCGAGCCGTAAAAGAAGGAACCGAATTTGTTGACGACTTCGATTAATGATCCGAGGTTCGTCGCGTATGTGGCGACCACACATGCGAAGAGTCCCCAGAAAAGGGTTGCGAGTCGACCGAAACGGACGTAATCGCGGTCCGTCCCATTAGGCTTGAAGTGGCGCTTAAACACATCGATGGTCGACGCGGTGGCGAGCGCATTTAGCTCGGCTGATATTGTCGACATCGCGGCCGCAAAAATAGCGGCAATGATGAGTCCGATGACACCGACCGGCATATTCTTTAGGACGAATGACGGAAAGACATAGTTCACGTCATTGAATGCCTTGTCACCAGTAGTCTCCTTGACCAATGTGACGGCATCCTTGCGAACAGCATCGAATTTACCGCTCTCTTCGACATATCGCTTGCGAGCAGATTCCTCGGTATCTCCTCCCGCCTTCGAGGCTTCGACAAAGTCGACAGCGGCCTGCCTTCGCGATTCATGCACTGAATTGAAACGGTCCTGCAGAGCATTGAACGCGGCGGGGTTTGCGGCTTGAACCTTTTCTTGCTGCACCTGGTTGAAGACCATCGGCGGCGCCTGGAATTGGTAGAAGACGAAAACCAGAATGCCGATGAGGAGGATCCCGAACTGCATCGGTATCTTGAAGAACGCCGACATCAATAGTGATGTGCGACCCTCATCAACGGATTTTGCCGTCAAGAATCGCTGCACCTGAGTCTGATCGGTGCCGAAATACGCGAGAAATAGGAAGAGTGCAGCGATAAGACCTGACCAAATCGTATATTTTTCCGTGAGATCGAAGGAGGTATCGATGGTTGCGAGCTTTCCGACCGAGCCAGCAAGCCGGAGTCCGTCGACGAAAGTCACATCTGCGGGGAAATTCATCGAAATGACGACCATGCAGACTCCGAGACCGAAGAAAATAACGAACATCTGCTTCACATCGGTCCACGTCACCGCCTGCACACCCCCAACAACCGTATAGAGCGTCGTCGAGAGTCCAATCACGAAAATGGTCGCAACCTCGCTCCAGCCGAGAACAATTGAAAGTATGACTGACGGTGCAGCGATGACTACACCCGTGCCGAGAGCTCTTGAGGCAAGAAAGAAGAGGCTCGTCAATGTCCGAGTCTTGAGGTCGAAGCGCTTCTCAAGATACTCGTATGCGGTGAACACTTTCGCTCGATAAAAGAGCGGGACGGCCGTGACGCAAAGTATCACCATTGCAATCGGCAGTGCGAAATAACACTGAACAAATTTCATCCCCTCGGTATCGGCCTGACCGGTCGCGCCGACAAGCGTAATCGCCGAGAGCTGGGTCGCCATCACCGAGAGGCCGACTGCCCACCACGGCAGGCTTCTACTCGCGAGGAAATATCCGTCGAGGTCGTTGCTGCGCTTGCTCATTCTGATCCCGTCCCAAATCACATAGACGAGATATGCCGCAACTACGATCCAATCGATGTATGACATGCGGATGATTTAGCGGTTCAGCTGGAAAAATGTCGGGAGAATATATCGAGCAAAACAATTACGGTGACGGTCGTCACGATAACCGCCAGATAGATCGGACCCCAATTTTTCTCGGGTCGATCGTTGGACATTCGGCGGTCCTCCGTCTGGTTCTGCCTCTTTGGATTAAGGAGTGGAATGTTTCGGCAGGCCGCCCTATTGAGCGGCCTGCCGGAGGCGGCTGGTTGA
>CAXRBW010000222.1:0-2376 GCA_964228775.1 Pyrinomonadaceae bacterium
CGATTTCCGAGGATCTCAGCTCATGGAAACATGTGCAGGTTGCGCTCAACGAAGTCGAGCATGGAAAGCTCGAGCATCTCGAGGGTCGTGAAATCCGAAAGAACCGCTACTTCCATACAGAGGATGGTAGGGAAATCGCAATCGACAGTTATCTCGGAGCCTTGTGGGGTCTCAATATCGCGACAGTCGAGTTCGCCGATGAAGCGGAGATGACGGCCTTTCAGATTCCAGCGTTTGCCGCAATCGAGGTTACATCGAACAGATTCTTTTATGGAGAAAGTCTCGTCAGTAAGAAGTTCACTGACGTGCAGACGGCAGTCGAGGCGATTGTCAGCGGTCGGGAGTCTGCGCTAGGTGCGGCCGAAGTCGCTGACTGTGAAGACTGAAGTTCAGAAAAGCTCCTCGAGTGCCTCTTCGAGACTTTTTACTCCGACCACTCTTATGCCCAAAAGCTTCTCGAGACCTTTCTTATTGGATGCCGGGACAATCAGCTTCTTGAAGCCGAGACTCTGCGCCTCACGAGCCCGCACATCCGCCTGCAGTACCCCCCTAACCTCACCAGTCAATCCAATTTCGCCGAAAACTGCGGTGTCTCCCGCAACGGCGATATTGCGGTAGCTCGATGTAATCGCCGCGACCACACCGAGATCGACCGCCGGCTCATCGACTTCGAGTCCGCCCGCAACGTTGATGAAGACATCGTCCCCCGCAAGCTGAAACCCAAGCCTCTTTTCGAGTACTGCGATCAGCAACGACGTGCGATTCGGGTCGAAACCCTGTGCCATTCTCCGCCCAGTCCCGAATTTCGTGCCGCCAACGAGCGCCTGGATTTCAACAAGCATCGGGCGTGTGCCTTCCATGCAGACGGTGACAACCGAGCCACTCGCACCCGCGGGGCGCTCCTGGAGGAACACCTCTGCAGGATTGCCAACGGCAATCAACCCGTCACCCGTCATCTCGAAAACGCCGATCTCGTTTGCCGCACCGAAACGGTTCTTCGCTGCACGAATGATGCGATGGTTGTGATGGCGATCACCCTCGAAATAGAGCACAGTGTCGACGATGTGCTCGAGTGCTTTCGGGCCCGCGATCGAACCTTCCTTGTTGACATGACCAATCAGGAAAACCGGTGTCGAGGTCTGTTTGGCGAAAATCATCAAAGATCCCGCAACATCACGCACCTGCGATACGCTGCCAGGCGCGGACTCTATCTTTGTCGAGAAAACCGTCTGAACCGAATCGACGATCACCAAATCCGGTTTCAGTCTTTCCGTTTCTGAAAGGATGTTCTCGAGGTTGGTCTCGGGGAGAAGGAAGAGATGCTCGGCTGAAAGGCCGAGACGCTCTCCGCGCATCTTGATCTGTCGTTCCGATTCCTCACCCGATACATAAAGGACCTTGACACCACTCTTTGAGAGCTTGTCTGCCATCTGTATGACGATGGTCGATTTTCCGATTCCAGGAGCGCCACCGATGAGGACGAGTGAGCCTGAGACGATGCCTCCTCCGAGGACTCGGTCGAGTTCGGGGATGCCTGATGAGAATCGAGCATCGTCCTGTGAGGCGATCTCACCGTAAGCCATCGGTGATACCGCTCTAAAGTGATCGGTACCGATTCGCTGCCCCGAGGCCGCGCCTGTGGTTTGTGGAGATGGACGAAACCTCTCTTCGACGAAAGAGTCGAACGCTCCGCAGTCATGGCAACGGCCGAGCCATTTGCGCTGCTGCGCTCCGCAGCCTTGGCAGACATAAATTGTCGTAGGGGTCTTTGCCATTCGTTCGATTGTAAGACAACGCTCAACTTTGGTCTAAGGCATTCGAAAGCTAGACTCTAGACATCAGCTCCGAGGGACTCCGATGCCGACTCCATCCATCCATGCATTCGCGGAAAAAGTAGCAGTTGTGACGGATGCGGCGGACCCAGTGGGGAAGGCCGTCGCGATACAGCTCGCACTGCAGGGTGCCTATGTTGTCGTCGGTTGCTCTGACCCAGAGGCTAGAGAGGCGCTTAAAGAACTTTCTGACATCGGAACACTGACGTCGGTCGTGCCGACTAGCAAGGGCTCGCCAGATTCCTTAAACGATGTCTTCTCCGCCGCCGCTTCCACGTTCGGAAGAATCGATCTGCTCACGGTTGTTGGCGCTGCGGGTTCCCAACCAGTTGCTTCGGCACTCCAGCCCGCGATCGCGCTTCTTGAAACCCGTCCCAAGCCGCGGGTGGTGTTCTATGACCGCGTTCAAAGGGAAAGAGATTCGGATGGTCTCCTCACCATTGTCGAGCACTTCGCATCGGAGCTTCCCGGAAAATTCCGAATCAACGGAGTGGTTGCAGGTGAACCGCTCAAGATGGCAGAGAGGTCCTACGATGCAGAACTC
>CAXRBW010000223.1:0-4679 GCA_964228775.1 Pyrinomonadaceae bacterium
ATGAAGCAATCAACGGACCGATTGCGAGCGTCCAGGTCTATTTCCAGCTCGTGATCGACGATGCTCATTTTGCCTGGCTCAGAAAACTTTCGTCTCTGATTGCCTTGATAGATGAAGCCGCGTCGGTGAGACGACCCGCAACTGAAGACGAAGCGATTGCAATCCTCGGTGAGGCGCGCATTCTCTTCTCTTTCAAAGATGCCGACGGTGATTTCAATGCCAAGTTCGCTGCTGCACTCAGCGCAAACAGCGAAGGCACCAAACTACATCAAGAGGCAATCACATTTCTGGGGGAAGAATGAACATCGGCTCCTTGTTATTGAGACGCCCTGCGGCTGGCGACGAGGCGCGGATCGCCAAATTTGCGAGACGTGCATTTGACGAGGCCTTTTCGGGTTATCCCGAGAACCGTCCCGAGGATATGGCGTCTTATATGGACGAGGCATTCAGCGTGGAGGCTATCCGTTCGGAGCTTGAGAATGCATCTAATGTCTATTTACTCGCCGAAGTGGACGAAGAAATCGTCGGCTACGCAAAGCTTGCGGTCGGCGCAACGGAGGAATGCGTCGAGGCCGAAAAGCCGATTGAACTCGCGCGTCTTTACTGCGCCAGTGAATCCATCGGCAGGGGTGTCGGAAAAGCACTGATGCAGGAATGTCTCAAGTTCGCGGTAGAGGGTGGTCACGATGTGATGTGGCTCGGGGTCTGGACCAAGAACTTCAGGGCACAGGAGTTTTACAAACAATTCGGTTTCACAAAATGCGGTGAACATGTATTTGTTCTCGGATCGGACCCGCAGACTGATTGGGTGATGAGCAGGAGTCTCAAGGAAAATGCAGTTTGAAGCGATAAAAAAAATCGAAGACGCGTTTCAGGTGGCGACCTACTCCAAAATGGAGATCTCGGTAGAGCGCGGCCTTGGCACGAAGGTTTGGACGAGTGAGGGAGATGAATACATCGACCTCTATGGAGGCCATGCGGTCTGCGCAACGGGCCACTCGCATCCGCACGTGGTCGAGGCCATTCAGGAGCAGGCTGGCAAGGTTCTGTTTTATTCGAACCTCGTCTATACCGAGATAAGGGCGAAGGCTGCCGAGAAACTGGTTTCCTTGGCGCCATACTCGATGACCCAGGCGTTTTTCTGTAACAGCGGGACCGAGGCAAATGAGAACGCAATGCGGATGGCAAGACTCGTCACCGGACGCGAGAAGGTCATCACCTTCTCTGGCGGATTTCATGGCAGGACCGCGGATGCAATCTCCGCCACCTTTCTCGGTAAATACCGTGAGCTCGGCAAGCCCAACGTCCCAGGCCATGTATCTGCCGAATTCGGAAACCTTCTCTCGGTTAGAGAGCAGGCAGATTTCGAAACCGCAGCAATCATGCTCGAACCGATCCAGTCGATGGCGGGAGTCACTGAGGCAGCTCCCGAATTCTTCGTCGGACTTCGCGAAATCTGCGACGAGTTCGGAATAATTCTTATCTTTGACGAGGTCCAAACTGGAATCGGAAGAACCGGTAATTGGTTCTTCAGCGGCTCGCCACTCGCGGGCGGCATCGAGGCCGACATAATTACGTTGGCGAAGTCGCTTGGCAGTGGCGTGCCTGTCGGTGCATGCCTGGTGCGGGATGTCGTTGCATCACAAATCAAAACTAACGCACTCGGCACCACTTTTGGCGGAGGGATGCTCGCGATGGCGGCCGTCCTTGCGACGTTGGAGGCCATTGAGCGTGACGGGATGCGCGAGAACATAGCTGAAATCGAGAGCTACCTTCGGATTCGGCTCGATGAGATCGAGGAAGTGGTAGCCCTGAGAGGCAAAGGCGGGCTCCTCGGAATCGAATTCGCCTCCGACTGCAAGCCCTATCACAAATTACTGCTCGAGCACGGCATCATTACCGGGACTTCGAGCGATCCCAAGGTGCTACGCCTTCTACCACCGCTCTGTGTCACAAGAGAAGATATCGACAGGCTGATTGAGGTGCTTGGCGGGCGAGGAAATGTATGAACTTTTTAAAGACCTCAGACTTTCCGTCCGACAAACTCGAGTCGCTGATCAGGATGGCGGGCGATTTCAAAAACGGACTCGGCTCAAAGCCGCTCGAGGGAAAATCAGTTGCGTTGGTGTTTTTCAATCCGTCGCTTCGGACCCGAGCTTCGATGCAGGTCGGAATCTTCGAGCTCGGCGGCAACGCGGTCATCCTTGAACCTGGTAGCACTTCTTGGACGCTAGAACATCGGGAAGGGGTCGTGATGGACGGTGATAAGACTGAACATCTCGCCGAATTTGTCCGCGTACTCGAACGCTATGTGAGTGCGATCGGGGTTAGGACGTTTGCCAATCTGAAGGACTGGCAGGCCGAGCGCCTGGATCCGGTCCTGTCCGCTTTTGCAAAATATGCGACGAAACCCGTAATCAACCTCGAGTCGGCGATGCATCATCCCTGTCAGGCCCTCGCAGACATGATGACGATCCGAGAAAAGCGTGGTGCGGGCAAAAAGAAGGTTCTTTTGACCTGGGCTTTTCACCCGAAGCCTCTGCCAATGGCAGTGCCGAACAGTTTCGCGCTAGCGGCATCGCAGTTCGGACATGATTTAAGGATTGCATTCCCTTCGGGATACGACCTCGACTCAGAACTGATGGATGAAATCGGCAGGCAATCGGCAATCTGCGGAGGAAGTGTCGAGATTGTTCATGATCCTCACTCGGCATTCGATGACGTTGATGTGGTCTACGCCAAGAGTTGGGGCGGAAAGAATTTTTACGGGACACCGGAACGAGATATCGAAAATCGATCGCACCTTCGAGCTGATTGGATTGTCGACAAGCAGAAGATGTCGAGAACAAACGATGGAATCTTCATGCACTGCCTTCCCGTGCGTAGAAACGTCATCGTCACCGATGAAGTCATCGATGGTCCGAGATCTGTCGTCATAGACGAGGCTGAAAACCGCCTGCATGTCCAAAAGGCAGTGCTGGCCGAACTAATAAAGTGAATATGAGTCAAGAAAAACTAGATCTTCTTCGCGAGGCCCTTCCCTACATTCAGAAGTTCAAGGGAAAATGTTTTGTCATCAAGTTTTCGGGGAAAGTTACTGAAAACAGGGACAACCTCGTGTCGCTCGCGGAAGAGCTCGCCCTGCTTCATCAGGTGGGCATCCAACTCTGCATTATTCACGGCGGTGGCAAGCAGCTGACGGAACTCGCCGACAAGCTCGGCATTGCGCAGACAGTCATCGAAGGACGACGCGTGACTGACGATGACACCCTGGAACTCGCCAAGATGATTTTCGCAGGCAAGATCAACACTGAGATACTTGCCGCATTGAGAAATCGGGGAGTCCACGCAGTCGGACTTTCGGGAATCGACGGCGGTGTCGTCAAAGCGGAGAGAAGACCGCCGAAAGAGGTCACCAACAAGCAGACTGGGACTACCGAGGTGGTCGACTATGGCCACGTCGGCGACGTACTCGAGGTCGACACCAAGCTGATAGTCGAGCTTCTCGACAAGAATTACATGCCCGTCATTTCATCACTTGCGGCGGATGACGAAGGTCGTGTCTTCAACATAAATGCAGACACCATAGCAACGGAGATTGCAATCAGATTGAATGCAGAGAAACTGATTTTGATGTCCGACGTTGACGGGGTCTATCTGAGGCAAGGTAATGCCTCAAGCAAACTCTCGAGAGTCACGCCGACGAGCGCCAAAAAGCTGATTGCCGATGGCACGGCCACAGCCGGCATGATTCCAAAGCTTCAGAGCCTCTCGAAGCTAGTCCAAAGCGGGGTCCATGCCGCCCACATCATCAGTGGGACTGAAAGAAACGCACTTCTCTCGGAAATATTCACCGACGAAGGAACCGGGACGATGTTCGTCAACGATTGAAGTTTTCGATGCCAAAGAAAAAGCCCGCACCGATCAGGAGCGAGCTGGCACAGTATCTTGAACTGAATCGTTGTCAGTACTTATTGATTGCAGCGATGTATCCGTCGAAGTTATGCTTCATCTCCCCGATTGAATCTCCTCCGAATTTTTCACGCATGGCGTCGGCCACGACCATCGCAAGCATCGACTCGCCAATCACGCCCGCAGCTGGCACTGCCGTGATGTCGGACCGCTCGAAGGCTGCCGACGTCTCTTCCTTGGTGTCGATATCCACCGACTTCAGCGGCGCACGCAATGTGGAAATCGGTTTTAGATAGCCGCGAACCCTCAGTTCCTTGCCCGTTGTAATCCCGCCTTCGAGTCCGCCCGCTCTATTTGTGGAGCGTCCGAATTCCCCGTTCGAAAAAATTATTTCGTCGTGAGCCTCGGATCCTCGACGCGCCGCGTTGGCGACGCCGTCGCCTATCTCCACAGCCTTCACTGCCTGAATCGAAAGAAACGCCTGCCCGATGCGGCCATCAAGCTTTTCTGACCATGAAGTATGTGATCCGAGTCCAGGAGGTAGCCCTTTTGCAACGACTTCAAAAATGCCGCCGAGCGTATCGCCATCCTGCTTAGCCTCATCGACAAGACGAACCATCTCGGCCTCGATGTCGGGATCGATGCAGTTGAGCAGGGAGTCCTTACCAATCGCGACGATGTGTTCCCATGTGGCCTCAAGTGGTATGAGCGGGACGCTTCCCAATTTTGCTACGTGACTCCTGATCTCGATCCCGAATTGTTTGAGA
>CAXRBW010000224.1:0-23463 GCA_964228775.1 Pyrinomonadaceae bacterium
ATGTATTTGGACATAGTCCTCAGCTCTCACAAATTGTGAACAAGTCGGGATTCACCGGTGTTACTTGGTCGAAGAAGATTTCAGGATTCCAGCCCTTCTTTTATGACTTCGCACTTGATGGTTCAAAGGCGATACACCGCCGAGTGGATTACGCATATTCATTTTCAGGATTCGGAAGTGGAAAGAATTACGGTCTCGATTCATTCAAGACCATGACTAGCCGAAAATTCGAGGAGACTCGTAGCCTTGGTTCAACCGTCGATCTGCGTATCAATGCCGCAGATTTCACTCCGCCTTGGACCAATATGGCTGGTAATAGCGAGGCGCTTCGGAAAAATATTCCAGAAATAGTAGTCACGGGACAGGCACAAGATCGATATTTCGATGAACTAAGAAAGGAAATCACGGCGGGCAGGGTGCGAATGCCTGTCACTTCACGAGACAAACTATTCTTTCACGTCGGAGTGATGATGGCGCGCAGTGATCTCAAAGTTGCGCATCGACTGACAGAGAACACGCTGCTAAATGCGGAACGTTTTGCAACGCTCGCTTATCTTAATGGAGCTCCTTATCCGGATCTCGCCCTCGATAAGGCCTGGCGGCAGATATTCTTCAACTCTCATCATGATGCAATCACAGGAACACCGTCCGATTCTGCGATGGTCGATCTGGTGCATGGATACAGAGAGGTTTTCGAGCTCTCAAAACAGACGCTCGATACATCGTTGAACTTCATCACCCGCAAGATAGACAGGACACCGAAATTCACCCTTTCTGACAAGAAGTCAGTTTCTTTGGTTGTCTTTAATCCGATGAATTGGATGAGAACCGATGTTGTCAGAACAACGGTAAGTTTTGGTGGCTCGGTTACAAATCTGAGGATAAGGGCGTTGAACGGAGTAAACGTACCCTACAGAGTAATTAAATGGGATCCGTTAAATCCAGAAATAGAGTTCGTAGCGGGCGAGGTTCCATCACTTGGATATAAGACCTTTTATGTTGAGTCCGTTCAAGGTAAGCGCAGAGATATATCAAGTGGTTCGGTAGCAGTTGAAAACGAATTCTACCGAGTGACCGTCGATGCGTCTCGGGGCGGCGCGATTACAAGTATCTGGGACAAAGTGGCTGAACGGGAAGTCATCAATACCCGAGATGGAAGATACGGGAATGAAATTGCTGTACTGAAGGAAGAACTGACCAAGAAGAACGTGACTTATCCCGCATGGGAGCTTTGGACAACGGGAGAAAAACAGTTTTCCTCTTCAAACAAAGCCTCGGTGACCGAAGTTATCGACGGGCCGACCAAGGAATACATCGTTGAAGGAACACTCCCGAACTCTGTGAAATATAGGCAAACGATTTCTCTGAGAGATGGCGTCAAGCGGATTGATTTCAAAACAGAGCTAGTTGATTACAAAGGTAAGGACGAACTGTTCACGGTAAATTTCCCACTCAATGTTTCAAATGGCTCGTTTGTCACTGAAGACCGTTTTGGAGCAGTCACCAGAAACACGAGTAAGGGATTCCTCGATTATCGGACGAACACCGACAAGTTAGTTTCGGGTGCGCCGGTCTACGGTGTATACAACTGGGCCTATTTCGGACCTTCAGAGGTTCTCAGGTTTACAGACGGCGGTAAGACGGTTGGCTCAATTCCACTCAAGACGACTGCACTGATTCAGCCTCACGGTGAGAAATACTTGCGTGACAGTGAGATTTTGATTGGCTCGATGATAAGGCGCGGGATTTCTATCACGCCTTTTTTTGACGACAACGATTTTGAGCGTCGGAAAGATCTTTCGATAGAAGACTCGATGATGCCGAAGTCATTAAATGAGGATATCGCGCATCATGGAATGAGAATTTCTCTTGGAGGAAAAACTGACAATCTTTACTCCGCCAAGATTTTAAACTCTGTCACAAAAGAAACTGTTGATGCATTTGAGAAAAGATTAGGACGGGATGGATATGCATTTCTTGTTGCCTATGACAAAGATGTCCCAAATGGATGGAAGGCAATTCCGGTGATACTAATCGCAGGGGACTTTGAAAAGGCATTGTTCGATCTTTCCGACGGTGAACTATCATCGGAGGGTTTTGCGAAAGAGACGCTGGGTAACGATCCGATACCTTGGGTGCCCGACTACGGTGTGGCACTCATCAACAAGGGGACTCCTGGCATGAGTCTGGAAAATCCAAACACCTTGACGATGCTTTTGACCCATACCGCGATGTTTCCGGGGGTAAATCTGCCATTTGAGTTTGTCCCTGAACATAAAACTCATGTCTTTGAATATTCATTGATGCCTAATCGTTCAGATTGGAAAAAGGCTGATGTCACACATGCGGGATACGATTTCAACAACCCGCTACTTTCAGTGCAAGCTCCGATTTCAAGTGGAGAGCTACCAGCAGTTGGAAGTTTGCTGGAGATGTCAGGGGAGAGTGTGTTGTCTGCACTCAAATTGAGTGGCGAGCCGCTTGCCAACTTTCGAGATGCCAGTGAAAGACGGCTCGTCGCAAGAGTCTACGAGCCCGAAGGAGCCCCCACAAGCGTTTCATTCAAATCAGGAAATACTATTGAAAGTTATACAGAGGCTGATTTATTGGAACGCCCATTAGCTGAGTTCAAGACGGTGGGCGGTGAAATCAAAAGCGGTGTTAGTGGATTTGAAATCAAAACCCTAATGTTCGGACTCAAGCAGAATTTCAAATCCCGAACCCCTGAACCTCTCTTTGAAATGGTTCAGCCTGTGTTCTCACGATATTGGCTTCATAACGGGGGCGCAGCACCTGTCGGCAACGACGGGGTCAAAGTCTCACTGAGGGCGGTCGAGCAGATGGGGAGTCTTTCTTCATTCTCATGGAACGATCCGTACAACCAAGGTGGAATAACGACAAGTGCGGTGCGGGTTCAGGTCGTGAATAACTACAACGAGAGAACCATTAAAGGTAAGGTCAGGCTTTCGGTGCCAGGTGACTGGCGGATAGTTCCAGATGTGCTTGATTATGAAATCGCTCCTGGCAGAGATTTCGTTAAGGATGTGGTCGTAGTGACCTACCCGGTCAAGAAGAATGATGATTGGGAGCGTGCAAGCGGATTGGTAAAAGCTTTTATCGAACACGATGGTCAGACGTTCTATGACGTCCTTCAGATCGGAAAGCCATTCACTCTCAATTGGGAGGTTAAAGCGGAAGGTGGAAATCTTAAGGTCAGAATTTCAAATCCGAACCGCCAAGAAATAGAAGGGGCGATTGCGTTGGTTGGCCCCTACGAGACTTGGTTACTCCAAAAGTCTCAGGCGCCGAGGGAGTTGCCATTCAAGGTTGGTGCGAGAGGAGAGATTATCCTGACCTTCCCCGGTGAAACGAGCAATGCGGCCTGGCAGGTTGCGAGACTTGCGTTCAACGGCAATGTCGAATATCGGCAGATTGCTCGGTGACTGGATGTTCCAAATGAATATCTTCAATCTGAAATTCGTGTTGCTGGTTATCGCCCTCTTGCTATCCTCGTCCGTCGTTTCAGCGGAGGTCAGAGCGGTGTGGGTGAGACCTTTAATAAATGCGGATGTCGAAACCAGGCGCGATCCGATTAAAGGCACCGACTACATACGTAAGGATGTTGAACGCATAGCAAAAGCGGGCCTCAACACCATTTACCTTGAAGTTCTCTGGGACAGTTATTCAATCTATCCGTCACGGTTCGTACCTCAGCGCCCGCTTTCAATCTCGTATGGAGTTGCAAGAAAAGATGCAGTCGGACAGACCGAGACTTGGGATCCTCTTCGAACATATATCAACGAAGCTAAAAAGCTTGGGATTGGGGTCCATGCCTGGCTTCATGTTTTTCATCAATGGAGCACAAATCTTGGCGCAATCGAAAAATCACCAGTGTTCAGTCAGTATCCTGAGTGGGCGGCGCTTGATCTTAAAGGATCGCCGCTCGTGGTGTCAGAAGCTGAGGGTGTAAATCGGGAAATTTTTAAAGTGTTCATGTCGCCATCAAATCCGATGGTCAGAAAATGGCTCCGACAGGTCGTATCTGAGTTAACAGATGTCTATCCCGAACTAGGTGGAATTCAATGGGACTACATCCGCTATCCACTTCAATACACGGAAGCTCCGTTTGACTACAATCCTCTGACTCTCGAGTCTTTCAAGAAAGAGACTGGTATCGATGCGCGGGCGATTAACCAAAAGGGCAACACCAAAGAGTGGGAAATCTGGCAAAACTGGAAAACCCGTCAGGTGACCGAGGTTGTTAAGGACCTTGGTGAACTTGTTAGGACTCGAAGACCGAAGTGGGAGATTTCCGCGGCGGTGTTCCCGGCAATCGAGGAGAACCTCAAACTCAAGCAGCAGGATTGGATGACTTGGTCAGAAAAGGGTTATGTGGATGCACTTCTCCCGATGCTATACAGCACCAATTTCAGCAAAGTTGAATCTTGGGCGAAAGAATTCCGCAGAGACGTTTCTAAAAACACCCGAATATATCCGGCATTGTTCATCGGACATTTCTACAAGAAAGATGACGGCAGTCTCCGCACGGAGTATTTGAATATTCAGTCACAATTCAGATTCGACGGTTACGGATTGTTTGCTTCGCAAAGTCTCACTGATGATTTGATTAAGAAACTTTCAGAGAGGAATAAATGAGAAACCTTTTTTGCTTCGCAATTATTTTCATTGGAGTTTTAAGTTCCTACGGCCAGACTTGTGAAATCAAGGTCGTCCCGATGCCAAACTCTGTGCAATGTGGTCGCGGTGAATTCACGCTGGTACCTTCTACCGCAGTCATCACAAGCGATGCAGTCGGAAAGGATTCTGCGCGGACCCTTGGACAGCTCTTAAATGAGGTTGGGCTTCCATTAAAAGGGAGCTCGAAAGTCGCTAGGGAGGGCCGGGCAATTGTATTTGAAACCTATCGGTTCAAAGATGTAATCGGAGCCTATGAGCTCGTTGTTACTCCTGAAAAAGTCACGGTAAAAGGTGACGATGTCGGTCAGTTCTACGGAATTCAAACATTGGTCCAGTTGATTCAAGAAAGCAATGGCCGATTTTCAATCGGCGCCGTCTCAATCAAAGATAAACCAAGATTCCAGTACAGAGGCATGCATCTCGATGTCGGACGTCATTTCTTTCCTGTGAGTTTCGTCAAGAAATACATCGATCTGATGTCCCGTTATAAGTTCAATTATTTTCATTGGCACCTCACAGAGGATCAAGGTTGGAGAATTGAAATCAAGAAGTGGCCAAAGCTGACTCAGGTAGGATCAAGACGTGAAGAGACAGTAAAAGGTCGCATTCTCAATCCTTACAACGGTGATGGAATACCTGTCGAGGGTTACTACACTCAAAACGATGTGCGCGAGGTGGTCGCGTACGCCAAGGCACGAAAGATAACAGTAGTACCAGAAATTGAACTTCCAGGTCACAGCTCTGCTGCACTTGCCGCCTATCCGCAATTCGCTTGCAAGAAGGACTGGACATACAAAGTCCAAACCACGTGGGGGATCTTCAAAGAGGTTTATTGCCCGACAGAGGAAACATTTTCATTTCTACAAGATGTGATTGATGAGGTTGTCGGGCTCTTTCCAGACTCCCCGTACATACATATCGGGGGAGATGAAGTACTTAAAGACCATTGGAAAGAGTCTCCTTACGTTCAAGAGTTGATGAAGCGCGAGGGTCTGAAGGATGAGCACGAAGTGCAGAGCTACTTCATCCGAAGAATGGAAAAGTACATTAACTCGAAGGGAAAACGAATCATCGGTTGGGATGAAATATTAGAAGGTGGACTAGCGCCGAATGCCACAGTGATGAGTTGGAGGGGCATAAAGGGTGGGATTGAAGCGGCCAAATCGGGACACGACGTAATCATGACTCCCACCAATTACCTTTACTTTGATTACGGTCAGGGTGATTCGCGATATGAACCTATAAACATCGGAAACCAGCTAGATGTGGAAGCGGTTTATTCGTACGATCCAGTTCCCAGTGAGCTGACAGCAGAAGAATCGAAATATGTCCTCGGTGCTCAAGGAAATGTGTGGACCGAATACATGAAGACTCCCGATAAGGTCGAGTACATGGCTTTCCCGAGAGCATTGGCATTGGCAGAGGTTGTTTGGACGGATGTTAAGCAAAAGGACTTTGGTTCGTTCAGCCGCCGGTTGACTAGCCAGTTCAGCAATTTGGATCGCTTGAATGTTTCCTATCGAATTCCTAGACCCGATGGACTTAACAATCGGATTCTCGGGGCGGGTGAAGAAACTGTTTTCAATCTAACTCCGGCCGTTCCATCATGGTCGATTCGTTATCGCGTCAAGAGGTCCGAGGGTGAAGACCCTGCATGGAAGACTTACGATGCTCCATTTTCCGTCAAACCAGATGATGGCCAGGGAGTTGAAGTTCAAGTGATGGTTTTCAATGGTTCAAGGAGCAGTTCAGTATTCGCGGCATCTGTCTGGGCGGGATCGCCCCCGAAAGGCGTTCGTTTCGATTCACCTAAGAGCGGTGTCAGAATCCACATGCTCACAAGAGGTGGGAGCGGGGTAAATGCTCCTGATGTAGGCGCTTCCGCTTATTCATTTGAATCGAATTCAATCCAGTTAACTCAATTCACTTCTCGTTCAAATAACTTTTCAAACGCGTTTGATGTGTCGATGAATGGTTTTCTCTGCACACCGAAATCCGACATCTACTCTTTCCAAATAGAATCCAATGGACCAACATTGCTGACTGTTGGCGGAAGAAATGTTGTGGCAAGCGATGGTAGATTGCGCGAACTGGTACCGATTTTCGGGGATACCGCGCTTGGGGAAGGATGTCATTTACTGACGCTAACTCATGGTTATCTCGGAGGTGAGCCACTTCTAAATCTGAGGTGGGGAGTTAAAGGAACGGGACTGCGACGGATTTACGGAAGTGAACTGGTGAAATAGGAATCGTAATGAGAGTGCTGGGTAGAATCTTTTTAACCATATTCATTTCATTTCTAATGAGCGTGTCGGTGGGTGCGTCATCGAAGGGACGTATTCTGTTGATTCCGTTGGACGATCGGCCACCATGTCTCCAGATGCCCGTAAAGATGGGGGCAATAGGAGGTCTGGAGGTCGTGACTCCGCCAAGATTACTGCTTGGAAGATTCACCGAATTCGGCAACAGCGATGAGATTGTCGCGTGGGTAAGACAGCAGAACATCAAATCGTTCGATGCAGCGATAGTCTCACTCGACATGTTGGCATTCGGCGGACTTGTCGCTTCAAGGGTAGGAACAAGTGCGTCTTTGAGAGAGGCACAAGGGCGGATTGAAATCCTCAAAGAACTTAGGAAGACGGCACCCGCACTTCCGATCTATGGATCGTCAGTGATAATGCGGCTTGC
Organism: Pyrinomonadaceae bacterium; assembly: GCA_964228775.1. Taxonomy (GTDB): domain Bacteria; phylum Acidobacteriota; class Blastocatellia; order Pyrinomonadales; family Pyrinomonadaceae; genus CAXRBW01. The sequence goes on from CAXRBW010000224.1 coordinate 7,387, forward strand.
GCCATCAGCAGATGGAAAAAATGAATCTTATCGGGTGAACCTTGCACGTTGGGCAGAGATCTCTCCCGAGTCAAATGATGCGTCATTGGTGAAAGAAACATTGGATCTTGAAAAGAAGATTCCTGGCGAGGCTCTCAAAGACTATAAATCTGCACGAGCGCGAAATTTATCAATCAACATGATGGCCCTGAACCTTGTAAAACAGGGCGTCATCGATTATTTGATTCTTTCCCAAGATGACGCAAAACCACGAGGGGTGCATGTAGCGGATCGAGAAGGACTGATTTCAGAGATCAAATCATTGTCATTAGAAGAGCGGGTCGCGGTGCAGCCCGGAGCTGATGAGGTCTCAATGCTTCTTCTTTCAAGAGCCCATTCAAGGATCGTTTCGTATCACCCGAAGGTTAAGGCGATATATTCCTCACAGGAGTCGGCCGATAAAATCATGCCCTATGAAGATCGGCCGATGAGAAAAACCGTCTCATTTCACATCAAAGCTTCAGGCGGGACCGAGGTCGAGTCGATTCAGAATGCGGAAATTCTTTTTTTTGTTTTTGCGGACAGGGGAAAAGCCGATGTGACCTTGCAGTTCACTGAGAAGATCGAGGAGCTAATCAGGCAGTATCCAACCAAGCGAATCATCATTGCAGATGTAGACCCGAAAGGAGATATCCAAGGTGGAGATGTCACCTTCACTGAGGGTGTTCGGCAACGAGGGATTTTTCGTTTTTTGAGTGGCTATGCCGCGTGGAACACCGCAGGCAATACGATTGGGACTGCGCTTCCCCACGGCATTATCTTTTCAGGAGCCATGCGGAAGAGTAGGTCACGAATCATAAGGGATAGGGTCGAGAAAGCCCAGATTTGGTTCCTTTTGAACCGATTGATCGACGACTATGTCTATCACAGCATCGTAAGGCCAGAATCAATCTCCTATGCGAAATCAAAGGGCTGGAACGTTTTTCGATTTACGGATGTCGAGACTCGGGAGGTTGAGAACTTCTCCGCCGAAAAAGTGCTGTCGCGGTTAGACGAATATCGGAAATCTGTGGAAACATTGAGTGGCTCGTCGGTCGTCTGTCACCGAGTTGAAGACCCTAAATTCACACTTCCATGGGGACGGACCTTTGAGGCGGAAATCGAATTCACTTTGACTTGTAGGACAAAATGAAAATGAAAAACATAATTATCGCGGCGATGATGGTTCTCGCCATGCTGACTCTGAATGCTTGCACCAGTAGAACTGGTGATGGCGGCACGCGTCGTAAAAAGATCGGTGTCTCTTTGCTTGCAAGGACTGACGTCTTCTATCGCGACATGGAAGATGCGATGAAGGAAGCCGCTGAAAAAGGTGGCTTTGACCTGATTATTCAATCGGGTGACAAGGATCTCTCGAAACAGCAGAGTCAGATTGAAAACTTCATCGTGCAAAAAGTCGATGCCATCATCCTTTGTCCTACTGATACCCAGGGAATCGCTCCCGCAATCGAAAGGGCTAACAAGGCCAATATTCCAGTCTTTACCGCCGACATTGCAGCAGGTGGCGGTTTGGTTATTTCTCATATCGCCTCAGACAACATCAAAGGTGGACGCCTTGCGGGCGAATATGTGGTCCAAGCCCTTCAGGGAAAGGGTAAGGTGGGCATCCTTGGCCATCCGGAAGTCCAATCGGTGATCGATCGTGAGAACGGCTTTAAAGAGGCCGTGAAGACGGCGGAGGGCATCACTCTTATTCCAACTATCGCGGCGGGCGGTAAGAGGGATAGGGCGCTTAAAGCTGCCGAGGATTTAATCCAAGGTAATCCCGACATCAAGGCAATCTTCTGCATCAATGACGAAACTGCGCTTGGCGCGCTCTCTGTGGTCGAATCTCGCGGGCTCAAAGATGTAATCATTGTTGGATTTGATGCTGCGCCCGAGGCGGTTGAAAAAATCAGAGCCGGGACGGCTCTCAAGGCTGATGTCGCTCAGCAACCGAAAGAAATCGGAAGAATGGCGGTTGAGGCAGTTGCAAAACATTTGAGAGGAGAGACGGTCGAGAAGACGATCGCTGTTCCCGTCACGCTAGTCCAATAACAAGTTGATGTCACTGAAACGCTTTTCGGGAATCGCATTACTTATAGCAATCCTATTGGAATGCATAGTGTTCGCTTCCCTTTCTGACAGTTTCCTGACGACCGGAAATCTCGTAAATATCGCCGTAAAAAACGCGGATATTGCGATTTTGGCGGTCGGAATGACACTGGTGATTCTGACAGGCGGAATCGATTTAGGAATCGGTTCGGTAATAGCACTTTGTGGAATAACAGCGGCGTTGATCACGGGCGTGACTGGATCTGCGACTATCGGTTTTCTAGCCGCAGTTTCGCTTGCCACCATCTTTGGAGTTTTCAACGGAACATTGGTTGCGTTTTTCAAGATGCCTCCATTCGTAGTCACGCTCGCCGTCCTTACTATCGCAAGAGGACTTGCATTCATAGTCAGTGAAGGTCGATCAATCGGAAATCTCGGAACAGAATTTGGTGCGATAGGACAGGCGAATTTTGTCGGCATTCCACTTACGGTGATGATTGCTTCATTAGCGCTTCTCGTCGGATGGTTCATCCTCAATCACACAAAGTTTGGACGTCATGTTTACGCGATAGGTGGAAATCCAGATGCGGCATTCCTTGCAGGCATCAACGTCAAGAAGAACGTTTTAGCCGTCTACATACTCAATGGGTTGCTGACCGGCATCGCGGCCGTAGTACTTGCCTCTCGCTTGGGTGCCGGGGTGCCAAACTCAGGTGAACAGTACGAGCTTGACGTCATTGCAGCAGTGGTCGTTGGTGGCACAAGCCTGACTGGCGGAAAGGGCGGGGTCTTTCAAACCCTTCTTGGGACTATATTTATTGGGATACTCAACAATGGTCTCAATCTGGCAGGTATCGACCCCTATCTTCAAAAAATCGCCTTGGGTGTCGTCATCCTCTCGGCGGTCTTACTCGATCGCTTCGGAAAATAATCTCCCAGCCAATAAAACTTTGGGTATTTCAGTCAGTCTCCGTTTGACTTTTCACTCTCGTTTTTGTCTAATTTCAAGTGGTCTAGTCCACTTGGAACAAATTGTTACAAGACAAAACTAAATCAGATTCAAGGCATTAGTCTCTGTCATTCAGACGAAACTTTTCTTTAGAAAATAAAACTTGGAGAACATCATGAAACGCCTAACAGGAGTTCTGCTGTCCTTTGCGATGGCAATGTTCGTTTTTGGCTTTGCTTCAATCGCTGCAAAAGCCCAAACGATCACTGCGACCCTCACCGGAGAGGTTCGCGATCAAAACGGTGCTGTGGTACCTGGAGCATCAGTCAAAGTCACCTCGGTGAGCACGGGCCTCGTTAAGTCCGCGCAATCGAATAGCGACGGTCGCTACGTCGTATCTTTCCTTCAGCCGGGAAGCTACGATTTGAGTGTCGAAAAGGCGGGTTTCGCCAAGTATTCTCGGACCAATCTCACCCTTGAGATTGCCCAGGTCGCCTCGCTCAATGTCGACCTTGCGGTTGGTTCAGAGGTAGGAACGGTAACCGTTACTGGGGAAACTCCTCTCCTTAAAACTGAAAATGCTGCTCTTGAATCGACAATCGAGAACAAATTGATCGAAGACCTGCCTTCCGGGGAAAGAAGTGCGCTTTCGTTTATCAATCTTGTCCCCGGAGCCATCGATGGTGGATTTTCAGCGGGTCGAGGTGAGTCACTCAACGAAAACGGAAACGCGCAGGGTCCAATTGGAGCTCCTGGTAACAGAAACTTCTTTGACTCGAACTTCTCAGTTAACGGAGGCCGTGCGGCAACGAACGATGTTCTCCTCGATGGCGTTTCCAACACGATCGGCGATTTCAATGGTATCGCCATTTCTCCTCCTCAAGACTCCGTACGTGAAATGAAAGTTGTGGCGGGTTCATACTCCGCTGAATACGGAAGATCAGGTGGCGGTGTTGTTTCAATCGCCACAAAAGCCGGCGGAAAAAGATTCAACGGTGCGCTGTATGAATACTTCCAAGATGGCAGCCTCAACGCCAACGGCTGGCAGAGAAACCGACGTGGATTGACTGCAAACGGGAACATGGTTCTCCCCCGTCTGGACATATCGCGTCACCAATACGGCGGTGCAATCGGCGGCCCGATGTATTTCTTCAATCTTGGACAGGGTGATAACGGATGGTTCGCCAAACTCTCGAAGACATTCTTCTTTTTCAATTTTGAGGGACGTCGTGAGAGAAACCCGTTCTCGAGGGAAATTACTCTTCCAACGACTAGGATGAGGCAGGGCGATTTGGGTGAACTCCTCGGAACTGCTCCGATGGCGATTACCACAGCAACCACAAGGACAACCTGGACGACCGCTGGTGGAGCACCTGTTCTGAACGGTCAAATATTCAATCCGTTCGGTCCGCTGGTTAGTTACACCCAATCTGCAACAAATCTTTCGACCGGCGTTGTGACAACCTCAACAGTGCAGGGTCGACCACTTATCACCAATAACGATCTCAGAGCATTTTCAACCTGCTCGGGTCCGAGAACCTCGACAACAGCGTGTCTCGATCCGGTGGCGTTGAGAATCTTGACTTACCTGCCTTCACCGAATGTTGCGGGTTTGGTCAATAACTACGTCAATTCGGATCTCGCGCTGTTCAATAGATACATCTATGCAGGCAGAATCGACCACACCTTCTCTGAGAGCCACAGTATGTTCGGACGCTACAGCTGGGAGAGAAGATTTACTTCGGAACCGAATTACTTCGGGACCTCCCCTGCAGCGAACGTGAGAACCGTCAAGGACACGTTCGTGAACTTTACTCTGAACGATACCTATTCATTGACTCCGACGTTCGTCAATAACTTCCGTCTCGGGTATACCCGCGGAAGGGCGAATCAGATTCCAACGAGCCAAGGGTTCGATCCGACGACGCTTGGATTTCCGTCTTACCTTAAGACCTATGCCGCAATGCTGAAGTTCCCTGACATCACCATCGGTGGCGGTTCCGCAGGTAGCACCCTTGCGGGCGAGGTAACGAGCAGTCAAATTGGAGGCGCAGGAAACAACCAGCCGCGTGACACCACCACAATTGCTAACTCGATGAACTGGGTTTTCAACAACCACAACATCGGGTTCGGTGGGGAATTCAGGCTGTACAGGTTCTTCGCGTTCCAGTTCTTCAACCCAACCGGAAACTTCAGTTTCAATAGAACTTGGACACGTGGTCCGGTTGCGACGAATACCCCGACTAACACCGCGGACTCGGGATCGTCACTTGCATCATTCTTCCTTGGACTACCCACTTCGGGTTCCCATGAAGCAATTGCTCCGGCGACGATTTATCACCGCTATGCAGGTGGTTATATCCAAGATGATTGGAGAGTGTCGAATCGGTTTGTATTGAACATGGGTGTCCGTTGGGACTATGAGACTGGCACTGGTGAAACTCATGGTTTGATAACAAATTTCAATCCCGATGTCCTTGCACCAGTTCAGCCCTTATCGACGGTCACCATTGACCCGTTCGCGGTTGCGCTAAACCCAGGAGTAAGAACTCCCAAGGGATTGCTCTCTTTTGTGAACGGTCCTCAGAGTAGAACCGACAAGCAGCGCATTGCGCCACGCTTCGGATTCGCCTTGAGCATAAATGACAAGACGACCTTGAGAGGTGGATACGGATTGTATTTCGTACCTCTATCGGTTGAGGGTTCGACTGTTCAAGGAACCAACTTTAGCACCTCAATGGCGCAGTCGACACAGACAAGCCAGGTGTTGCTCGGATCGACAACTGCTCAAAACACTGTGTTCCTAGACAACCCGTTCCCGAATGGTCTGCCCACTGTTCCTGGCACGTCACTCGGAAACCAAACACGTCTCGGGCAGCAGGTGATTGCAGTCGAGCCGGTTAGAAAGACGGCGTATACGCAGCAGTGGAACTTGGTTCTTCAGAGACAACTCATGAAGAACACGGTTGTCGATCTTGCCTATGTCGGCGGTCGTGGAGTCAGGCTTCCGATACAGACCGCAGAGCTCAACCAACTTACGCCCGCAACATTCGAGTGGGCTAGAAACAATTACAACCAGCCTGGAACCTGTGGTGCATCGGCATGTACATCTGTTTCAGGATTCTTGAACTACGCAGTAGCAAACCCGTTCCAGGGACTTCTTGGAATTCCGGGTTCGACACTCAATACCGCAACGGTTGCGCGAGTCGCACTACTTCGTCCATTCCCGCAGTACACCAGCGTGCAACTGTTCAGACCGCACTGGGGTGAGAGCCGATATCACGCGCTCCAGGTAAATCTGAATCGTCGATTCACCAATGGGCTGTCGGCTACCGCTAACTACTCATGGTCGAAGTCATTGGACACCGGCGGTGTGGGTAACGGAGCGGCATTCCTTGATTCGACGGCTATAGCGGATGTCTATGGCTTCAAGAGGGAAATGTCGTACTCAACATTCGATGTACCGCATAGAATAGTCGCGAGCTGGACCTATGAGCTTCCAATCGGAAAGAACAAGAAGTTCCTAGGAGGCTTGTCCGGAATTGCAAACGCGGTACTCGGGGGATGGCAGACGTCGGGCGCCTATACCTGGCAGAAGGGAACCCCGATAACCATCACTGTTCCGTCGTTCACTGTCGGTGGTGGTGTCGCACAGTTCCGCGCCAACCGCTTGCCTGGCAATGCGATTCCGAGTCTTGCGGCCGCCCGCGACAACGCACGGAATCTCCGCCCCTGGTTTGAGACCAGTCTCTACCAGGTCCCTGCGGACTTCGTGTTCGGAAACGCCGCGAGGACCCATAACGATCTGAGAAGAGACAATTACAGAAACATCAACCTCTCACTGCTCAAGAATATCTATTGGGCAGAGGGTCGTCAGAAACTGCAGGTCAGGGCTGAGTTCTTGAATGCTCTGAACTGGGTTGTCTTTGGAACACCGGTCACCTCGATGGCATCCGGTGCGCCGAATGCGAATGGAACCGGATTCGGTCAGATCAGGACACAAGGTAACACCCCGAGAAACATACAGCTCGTGGCGCGTTACACGTTCTAATTGTCCTTCCAATAAAAGTAGGCGGCAGGTTTTCATCGACCTGCCGCCTATCGTTTAATCTAAACGGTCTTACCGTCGAGGTGGCATATGACCGCTTTATACATACTCTTCGTTTTCCTTCTTTTTGCGGCACTCATGATAAGTCGCAAAATGCCTGCTCTTTTGGCCGTCCCTTTAATGGCTGTTCTGATCGCCCTCGGAGTTGAACTTCCCTATTTAAATATTGGCGATGGAGTCGAAGGGTTCATCGGAAATCTTCCCGGCGTAACGGCGGCGATTAAAAACATCCTTACAAATGTTATTTCTGCGGGCGCAATCAAACTTGCGCCAGCATATATGGCAGTTGTTGCGGGTGCGATGCTCGGTAGGGTCATGATTCAAACCGGTATTGCCGAGGGAATAATAAAAAAGGCGGCAGAATTCGGTGGTGAAAAGCCTTTGGTTGTTTCGATATTCCTGATGTTCATCACAGCCGTGCTTTTCACTTCTCTGACCGGACTCGGGGCAATCATAATGGTTGGTTCTCTCGTGCTACCGATAATGATGAGTTTGGGAGTACCGCGAAGATTGGCTGGAACATTCTTTCTTTTGGCTTTCGCTACAGGATTTATTTTTAACATTTCACTGCTTCAGTTTTATCGAGAGATTCTCGGTGTTGTGGGGGACGGTCTGCCACCTGAGGTCTTTCACTTCCAGCTTCTACTTCTCGGAATCATGTCGTTAGGGGTTGCTGCATATGTCTTTTATACAAGCAGGAAAACCCCGGAACTAAAATTTATGAAGGGAGGAAGTTTTGGCGAAGAAAAGGCCAAATCTTCGGAACCTCCAGCGATTGCTTATCTGACACCTTTGATTCCCCTTATTCTTTATTTTGGATTTTCACAGTACGGCTGGACCGCTATTCCTGCCTTCATAGCTGGCTCCGTATTTGCTGTCGTTGTCACTGATATTAGAAAGAGTATCCAGAACCTTGTCGCATCGATGATAAAGGGGGTAGAGGATGCCGCGCCCGCAGTCATACTGATGGTCGGCATCGGTATGCTCATCAACGCTCTTCAATTGCCAGGTGTAAAGGGCGCATTGATGCCTATATTTTCAAACCTTCCGATAGGCAACTCATTCTCATTCGTCGCCTTTTTCTTTATTCTTTCGCCGCTCGCACTTTACCGAGGGCCATTCAATCTATTCGGTCTCGGGGCGGGGCTTTTCGCCCTTATCGTCTCAGGAGGCGGGGCTCCTCCACTCGCCGTGTTGTCGGTAGCGATGACACTAGTGCAGATGCAGAATGTTTGTGATCCAACCAATACCCATAATGTATGGATTGCAAACTCGGTCGGTGTACCAGTCGAAGATCTTACGAAATCCACTTTTCTTACAATGATGGCGGTTTGTCTTGCAGGACTTGCAGCTGGGGCATTCCTTTTCATTCCATGAGACTTTTATGAAATTCCTTTTATCGCTGATCCTCTCTCTATTTTTTTCCATGACGATTTCGGCTCAGTCAAAAACTTTGACTGCATCAAACGGACAACAAATCACTATCGATGGAACTGATGGATTCCGAGGCAATGATGAGCTGTGGATGTATAGCGTTACTTATTACAGTAGAAAGCCCACCAATGAATCAGGTGTCGATGTCTACGTGATTGACGGCAGGATCTGGGAAATCAGAGATCGCGCGGGCGTGGTTTTCCTTCAAGGAAGGCAGGATCCAGGACCCATATCCGTCGGGATAAACGGGTACGTTCTAAGCGCACACGGTGCCGCGAGGCGGTGGGTTATGGCGAATCTAATGAAAGGACAGGCGGTGAGTCTAGACGGAAAAATTCCAGTTACCACCGTCAGTCCTTATCTATATCCGGGAAGTGGCATGATCCAGGCTGAAAATGGTAAGGCCATATATTTTAGGGGTAAGAATGTTCCGCGAAGCCAGGATTTCATCGTTCTACTGACCCCCGATTACTACAAAAACACACCACCCAATGACGCCGGTGTCGATGTGTTGATTGTGAAGAACCAGGTCACACAAATCAACGATCGCGCAAGCGCGGTCTATCTGACAAAAACGAAAGACCCGGGACCAATCAGGATTGATGATGAAATCAATTCACTTATCGTCAGCGGTAATGGTGAAGGACGGAAATGGATATTGGAGAATCTTTCCATTGGTAACGCAGTCTCGATAAATACAGGTGACGGTAAAGAAGTCATGCCACTTGTCAGAACAAGTTGTTTCGACGGGGCCCATTATCGAAAGGTTGTGACAAGTTTTGATACTTGGACAGGCATTGCTGGATTCGTGAAGATTGGTAACCCAAAAGTTGACGAAGCGCGCCTCGATGAAAAAGACCGTCTTCCACTCGATAATTTTTCCATTTATCTAGGCGGTAATGCGGGCGGCAAATTTGAGGTCGATGCGGGCCTGACCTGGGAATTTACAGTAGATAAGAATGGGAAGAAGAGTGAGCGGAGAAACGCATTCAGGCCGTTTTGGAGAACCCAGAAGGTGGGAGATTGGAATTCAGCTCCGGCGAAAGAGGAGTTCAATTTCTATCCTGGCGAGACGGTTCAGCTTGCTGTCCTTGTTGCGGGACCTGGGCGATTGAAGCTGATAGTAACCGACGGCAAAACCAAAATGTTTCAGACTGAATTCGAAGCGGAAGGTTTTGTTGCCGGTGCTCCGCGGCAATTCAAGCGCGTCAATGCCATCGATCAGCGATTCAACGAAGGAAAGCCTACACAAGCGACGAAAGCGGAGATAAGAGGAACCGAGTGGATACAGACCGTTCTATTGAGAGGTGAAGGTGCTGCGACCCAACAATTGCCCTTTGGGACTTCGAGGGGAACCGATATGAAATGCGGTGGTGGCCTAATATCCGTTACCGCGGTTGACCCGACAAAGGGCGGAGAACGCATAGACATAATCGGTACGCCCAAGAACTAGCAGGGCGTGGACAGGAAAAGTTCGGTGAACAGATTAGGCGAAAAATCCTTTCGAGTGGGAATTGATGTAGGCGGAACCTTTACCGACGTCGTAATCATAGACAATTCCACTCTCACTATTGTCGGGCAATTAAAAGTTCCGACAACTCACTCTGCGAAAGAAGGGGTTGCTGGCGGGATCATCGAGGCCCTCACTCGCGCACTCACAACGTTCGGAATTCCTGCAGACCAGATTTCATTCATCGGACATTCAACAACACAGGCAACCAATGCTCTTCTCGAAGGAGATGTGGCCAAAGTGGGAGTGGTGGGCATTGGGAGTGGATTGGAGGCATGGAAAGCTAGGATCGATACCGATGTGCCACCGACAGAATTGGCAGAAGGCAAGGCGCTGCGAATAGATCATGAATTTTTAGTTTCAGGATCATCCACTGAAGTCGTAAAGACTGTAGTGCACCGGCTAAAAGACAAGGGAGTTGAGGTGGTGGTGGCCTCAGAAGCCTTCGGAGTCGATGATCCGTCTGGTGAATTGGCGATATCGCAGGAAGCCAGGAATGCAGGAATGTTGGCGACAGCGGGTCATGAGGTTTCAGGTCTCTACGGATTAAGAACTCGTACAAGAACGGCGGCAATCAATGCTGCAATCCTTCCAAAAATGGTACACACCGCCCTGATGACAGAGAGATGTGTGAAGCAATCAGGTATCTCATCACCCCTCATGATTATGAGGTCTGACGGGGGTGTGATGTCGGTTGACGAAGTTAATCGGAGACCGATTTTAACGATGCTTTCTGGGCCTGCGGCAGGGGTTGCAGGTGCACTGATGTTTGAACGCGTTTCAAACGGAATCTTTATCGAGGTAGGCGGAACCTCGGCAGATATTTCGGTCATTAAGGACGGAAGACCTCAGATCAAAGCGGCTCGGCTCGGGGGTCACCGAACCTTTCTCAACACTCTCGATGTCAGAACAATCGCTATCGCAGGAGGTAGTCTGATTCGGGAAAAAGGCGGAAGACTTGTAGATGTTGGCTCTCGATCGGCTCACATTGCAGGTCTACCGTATGCCTGCTTTCAAGATCACACACTCTTCAATGGAGCGACTCTTGTCCATCTACAACCGACCGAGGGTGATCCAAATGATTATGTCGCGGTCGAGTGTCGAAACGGAGAGCGATTCGCACTGACGCCCACGTGCGCGTCTAACCTACTCAATCTAATTCCCAAAGACGCATTTGCATATGCCACGAAACAGTCAGCGGAGGCCGCCTTCATTCCCCTAGCTGAAAGACTTGGACTTTCTGTCGAAGAAACCGCAAGGCAAATACTTGAAATCAGCACACGGAAACTTTTTGTGCAAATTTCAGACTTGATTACGGAATATGGATTGGATACTGAGACTGTCGAGCTTGTCGGAGGTGGTGGTGGCGCGGCGGCGTTGATTCCATTTGCTGGTGATCGATATGGATTTGCTTGGAGATTAGCGAGAAAAGCTGAGGTCATTTCAACAATTGGTGTGGCATTGGCGATGGTCAAGGACTCTATTGAACGCAATATCGTAGACCCCAGTCCCGAAGACATACTCGCAATCAGAAAAGAGGCAATCGATGCTGTTTGTAAGAATGGTGCCGTCATGGAATCAGTAGATGTGACGGTCGAGGTGGACGCAAAAAGAAATTTGGTCAGGGCGACTGCTTGCGGAACAACGGAAATCGTCACAAGTGAGGCGGGCGCGGTTGTCGAGAGTCCATTGGTTGCGGCAGGTAGGGCATTGAAGGTTTCCGAGAAGCAAATTCGAGAAGTTATCGGAAATGATGAATACAAACTGTTTGAGACAATTAAGGAAGAGAGTTACGGTTTCGTATTTCGTAGAAGAAGAACAGTCAGCTGTGTTGTAGACAAGCATGGTGTTGTCAGGCTTCAGCGTGGGCGATGTGAAGTGATTGAGAGTTCGGTGGAAGGTATTGAGGATGCGGTTGATGATTTAATTTCACAACTCACTGATTTTGGTGATGCAGGTCGGAGCTTGCCCGAGATACATATCATTTCAGGACATCGGCTCATATCGTTGACGGGGCTTGCAGATGCTGAACAAACAAAGGCACTCGCAAGGGTCGAAGTTGGTCGCGATATCTCCAGTGGACGCTTGATTGTGATTGGTTGTAAGACTGTCTAACATCCATAAATGCAACAGTTAGAGACAGATATCCTGATTGTCGGCGGTGGCCTCGGAGGGGTCGCGTGTGCCATTGCAGCGGCGAGTGCGGGACGCAGGGTCATTGTGGTCGAGGAAACAAAATGGATTGGCGGTCAACTTACCTCGCAGATGACGCCCCCAGATGAACATGGCTGGATAGAACATGTTGGCGCAACAAGATCATACCGCGAGATGCGAGAGAGGGTTCGCGATTTTTATCGTAAGAATTACCCTCTCACTGAAATTGCAAACTCCAACCGATTTCTGAATCCTGGTAACGGATGGGTCTCACCATTATGTGCTGAACCGAAAGTCTTCCTCAAGGTAATCACATCAATGATTGAGCCTTTTGTTAGTGAAGGAAGAATTCAAATAATTCACTCAGCGGTAGCAATAGGAGTAAGACGTGAAGGACGAGAACTCGAGGAGATCCGCGTTCGGCAAATAGCTTCTAGTGAGGAACTTTCGGTAAAAGCCAAGTATTTTGTCGATGCAACGGAAACAGGAGAATTACTTCCGTTGGCCAATGTGGAATTTGTTTCAGGGGCGGAGTCACAAGCTGAAACAGGTGAAACAAGTGCGAAAGCTGTTAAAGAATCGTCTAATTCACAGGCCTTTTCAGTTTGCTTCGCAGTCAGCCATTACTTGGGTAAGGATTTCACTGTGGATGAGCCCGCGGATTTCGAATTCTGGCGGGATTTTATTCCAACATTGAATCCTCCATGGAGCGGAAGGTTACTTAGTCTAACGGGAATAAATCCGAGGACTTTGGAACCGGTCACTTATTCCTTCAACCCAAACACTGAACCATATAAGGCATTCGCAGGACTCTGGAGTTATCGACGAATTCTGCATACAGACAACTTTGAACAGGATTTTCTAGATAGCGATGTGACAGTAATCAATGTGCCTCAGATTGATTACTTTTTGGACGATCTTGCTGGAGCAGAAACTCGGGAGCAGAGAGCTTCAATCATTGAAAGAGCCAAAGGTCTTAGCCTCTCATTTCTTTATTTCCTCCAAACTGAATGTGGTCTGAGGGGTCTTAAACTTCGAGGAGATATTTCAGGCACCTCAGATGGTTTGGCGATGGCACCTTATGTTCGAGAATCCCGCCGTATCAAGGCTGAATACACCATAACCGAAGGGGACGTTGCGGCAACCGCAAACCCTGGGGAGAAATTTGGGGCGCGGTATTCTGATTCCATTGGAGTTGGGTCTTATCGGATAGATCTCCATCCTTCAGTCGGCGGTGACAACTATATCGATGTAGAAGCACTTCCATTTCAGATACCACTTGGAGCATTGATACCACGGGATGTTGATAATCTCCTTCCTGCATGCAAAAACATCGGGACAACTCACATTACGAACGGATGCTACCGACTTCATCCTGTCGAATGGAATATCGGAGAAGTTGTGGGTTACTTGGCGGCTTTTTGTTTAGAAAGAGGAGTGAGGCCGAGAGATGTAAGGTCTGATCGGGTGCGGTGTGATGAGTTTATAAAACATATTTCTAAGGCAGGGGTTGAGACAGAGTGGCCAGAGGACTTGGATTTGGCGGGTGGAGACCCACATAGGCACGCGAAATGAATCTAACTTTCGACGAAATCCATTTAAACCCGAGCGCCGCTGGAAAATTGATGGCGCGGGAGCTGGTTGCCCGATTTAGCACAAGTAATCCAAAGGCTTTATGTGGAGCTTTCGGGGTTAAGGTTAAAACGCAGCACTGGATACCGGTAACACACGGCGAGTTCGATTCACGGTCCCGAGTGGTGACACTCAATCTTGCTTCTGACAAATCAGTCATGGAAATTCTTGGTCATGAACTCGGTCATGTCATCCAAGATGAATTGGGTATTGCCAATCACTCAGAAGAATACTGTGATGGACTCTCAGCGGAATTGATCAGACTCTCTGAGCAACAGATCTGCAAGGATGGTGAATGAAATGTTTTTAGGGGTCGACGGAGGACAGAGCCACACCGAAGCAATCGTGGCAGATGAAGCAGGAAAAATCCTTGGGCGAGGTATTGCTGGGCCATCCACTCCTGGAATTGAGAAATGTGAGACCTCTATAAGGCAGGCCATTGAAGGTGCAGTTCAGGGGGTGGTATTTCCCAGATTTAAGGCAGCTTGCTTTGGTATGACGGGAGATGGATTTGGCGTCAAAGAGTCCGTTGAAAAGATCGTAGTTGCAGACAATATTTCAGTCATTCATGACGCTCCGACAGCTCTCATGGGTGCCCTTTCGGGTAGGCCGGGGGTCGTAGTTATCGCAGGTACGGGATCAGTTGTGTTCGGGAGAAACGACAGAAACGAGACTGCGAGAGCCGGAGGACTTGGCTATATGTTCTCGGACCAAGGTAGCGGTATCTGGTTTTCAGTTTGCCTCATCAAAAGAGCAATCAAAGAATACGACCGGGTCGAAGACGCATCTGGACTTGTCGGTGAAGTATGCGACTTCTTTGGTGTAGACAACATTGAAGAAGTAACGAGTGGGTATTATCACGGCTCAATCTCACGTGACCGTCTTGCATCTTTCGCTAAGCGCGGCGTTGAACTTGCAGAAAACGGACATCAGGTTGCTGCTACTTTGATATCCGAGGGTGTTGGCGCATTGGTGAATGACATTGAAGCAGTCAGGAAAAAGCTGGGTCTCGATGTATTTGAAACCAGCGGTGTCGGTGGGATGTTTGCGGGAGAACATTACAAAAAGACATTTTTAAGAACTCTTGGTTTGCTGATTCCCAGATCTGTCTTTACATCTGCAGAGTTTGGACCCGGAGTTGGTGCGTTATTGAATGCATATAAAACTTCTGGGGTTGAGATTGACGACAAACTATTGGAAAATTTACGTAATTCACAACAATGACAACCTTAGACGAAAAGATAGCTCATCTTAGTAAGGCCGTATTGGGCGGACTAATCGTATCGTGTCAGGCACAACCAAAACTTCCTATCGGCAGGCCCGATTTCATTGCGGCGATGGCTGAGACAGCAGAAATCTTTGGTGCTGCCGGAGTCAGAATTGAGGCACCTGAAAATGTTGTGGCGGTGAAACCTGTTGTTTCTGTCCCGCTTCTCGGACTTTACAAGATTTCTGATCCTAAGACTGAGGTTTATATCACTCCCACATTTCAATCGGCAAAGGAAATCGCTGACGCAGGGGCGGGGGCGATTGCAGTAGATGCCACGCTTCGGAGTCGTGCAAACGGTGAGGATATTTTAGAGATCTGCCGAAGAATCAAAGACGAGCTGGGGCTTCCTATAATTGCTGACATCGCAACCTTTGATGAAGGAGTAAGAGCGGCGGAAGAGTTTGGATGTGATTTTGTCAGCACCACACTTTCTGGTTACACAGCAGAAACTCTACCGACTCCCAGCGAGCCAGATTTTCACACCGTCGAGCTGTTGGCGAAAAGACTCAGGGTGCCGGTGTTTGCAGAAGGCCGACTGGCGTCACCAACTCATATCAAAATCGCCTTTGAGCATGGGGCACATGCCTGCGTAGTTGGCAATGCCATCACCGGTATCGACCACTTGGTTAAAGAATTTGTCGCAGCCGGGAAAAAGCAACACCAGGTCTCTTAAATATTTATTAGCGGAGATGGCTCAGCCGGTTGAGCGCAAGCTTCCCAAGCTTGATGTCGCGAGTTCGAGTCTCGTTTTCCGCTCCAAACAAAAAGCCACGTCTAGTCGACGTGGCTTTGTTTTTGGTGGAGATGAGGGGGATCGAACCCCTGACCTCATGAATGCCATTCATGCGCTCTCCCAGCTGAGCTACATCCCCAATAATTGTTTTTCAAAAAAAGACGAATGGAGAGATTATCTAAAATGGGCCAGAGGGTCAAGGAAAAGTGAATTT
>CAXRBW010000225.1:0-3776 GCA_964228775.1 Pyrinomonadaceae bacterium
GCTTTTCCTGACGAACGAAAGATGCGACTCCGTCACCGAGCTCACGGTTTACTGCGGCCATCACCTCATCACCCTGATGTCCGATGACAACGATAATTTTTCTCGGAGTAAGCGCCTGGGCGGTGCGGCAGACATGGGCGATGAATGGTCGACCGTCCAACTTATGGAGCACCTTCGCGTAGCCTGACTTCATTCGAGTCCCGAGACCCGCGGCGAGAATCAGAATATCGATGGATTTATTGTCTGCCTGTTGTCGCATTGCCAAAACATGGTGGCTAGATTTAGGTGATCAGAAAACGACCTTCAATCTCTCGCCGCCGAAGATGGATTATGGCACGCAGGCCAGATTTCCTCAATATTTTGCCACTTTCAGAACTGTTCACGACAAAGCGTCCGCAGATTTGTTTTGATGATGATTTTCAATGCGGTAAATTGTTTCAAACAGGAGAAGCCAAGTGGATAAAGCCGAGCGAGGTTTGCTCATTGATGAGAACACCCTGCCGCCGATAGTTGAGATACTAGGACGGCTGAAGGTTACGTCTATGAGTCGATCAGTCTTACTGGTCGGTCGCGGCGGTCATGTGCTCGCGTCAGAGGGAGATGTCACGAATCGGGACGTAGTGAGTATTTCTTCACTGATTGCAGGGCATTTTGCGGCAGCCGAGGAAATCGGAAGACTGTCGGGCGACCATAACTTTCACACGGTCCATATCGAAGGCGACGAATCCGATCTGCTTATGTGCAGGGCAGGAGGTATTTTGATTTGCTCAATGTTCGACGAGAGAACCACCGTCGGGCTCGTAAGACTGAGGACGAAAAAAGCCGCGAGAGAAATCGAAGCTCTGCTCGGCGGCGATGCGCATTCACCGAAGTCCGGTGTGATTTTGGATATCATCACCGATGAAGACATCGACGGCCTTTTCAACTGATTGCTTCAATGACATTCATCAATTACTCCGCGAGAGAAATTAATTGCAAGGTTGTCTACTACGGACCTGGTCTTGGCGGAAAGACCACCAACATTCGATTCATACATCAGGCTACGGCACCACATATCAAGGGAGAGCTCGTCAGTCTCGCCACTGAAAATGAAAGGACCCTGTTCTTTGACTTCATGCCTCTTGAGTTGGGTACTGTCAGGGGATTCAAGACGAGATTTCATCTCTATACCGTTCCCGGTCAGGTTTATCACGGAGAAGCTCGTAAGCTTCTCCTTAAGGGTGTAGATGGTTTGATTTTTGTCGCCGACTCCCAGGAAGAGAGAATGGATGCGAACGTCGAGTCGTTGAGAAACCTAGAAGAAAATCTCGCAGCCCAAGGGTACAATCTCGAGGACATACCCTATGTTCTCCAGCTCAATAAACGCGACCTGCCCGGTGTGGTACCAGCTGAAACACTAAAGAGTGCTTTGATGAAGAAAAACGAGCCTGTCTTTGAAGCGGTCGCCGCGCAGGGAGACGGGGTTTTCGACACCCTCAAATCCATCATGAAGCAGGTCTTGACCGAAATAAGAAAATCTTAAAAAGAAAAGCCGCCAAACGTATTGTTTGACGGCTAATTAAATGGCGGGGCCGACGGGGCTCGAACCCGCGACCTCCAACGTGACAGGCTGGCGTTCTAACCAACTGAACTACGACCCCGCATGACGCTCTCCAAAGAGGTTTATAGGAGAAACGTTGACCGAATTTTCAAAAATGGTGGGCACGAAGGGACTCGAACCCCTAACTTCCTCCTTGTAAGGGAGGCTGTCTACCATTGACGTACATGCCCTGATGCCATGCTTGCTGCCCAAGCCTGCATGCACACTGTCAAAAACCTTCACTCGAAGCAATTTTGAGCGAACTTAGATAGTACGAAAAGCGGTCTTTTGGTGTCAAATTTTTGGCCGCGGTCATCGATTGCAACCAATGAACTGGGGACTTGGGTGGGGTTATTGATTCAGGATTTTCTGTCCCGGATAAGGTCGGCGAGTTCTATCAGAAGCGACGCGTCACCGTTGATCCGTGATGCCGACTGGACCGCCTTCCGATGGATTTCCGAAGCCAATTCCTTTGTCCGGTCGATGCCGTAGAGACTGGGGAAGGTAGCCTTCTGAGACGCCTCATCCTTACCCGCTGTCTTACCTAGGGTTTCGGTTGATTCCGTCACATCAATCAGATCATCGGTAACCTGAAAAAGCAGCCCTAGATTGGAGGCATAGGCTGAGACGGTCTTGATCTCCTGATCTGAAACACCGGCGACAATCGCACCGACTCGCGCCGACGATTCGATCATGGCTCCGGTTTTGAAGGTGTGAATCTGTTCAAGTCTCTCTACTTCTGCCGGCTGTCCTTCTGCCTCAAGGTCCATCTGCTGCCCCTCTGCCATTCGAACCGAGGCTGAGGCGAGTTCCGACATCACTTTTAGTCTGATTTCGGGTGCCAGCGCGGCATCCTCAGCAATAGCACCAAAGGCAAGCGCATGAAGTACGTCGCCTGCTAGAATCGCCGTGGCTTCGTCGAACTTCACATGACATGTAGCTCGACCGCGGCGGAGATCATCGTCGTCCATTGCGGGAAGGTCGTCGTGAATGAGCGAATAGGTGTGAACCATTTCAAACGCGGCGGCACTTCGCAGCAGTTTGTCTCTCGAGCAGGCGAAGGCCTCACCGACGGCGCAAAGCAAAATCGGGCGAAAGCGCTTTCCGCCGCCAAGCAGACTCCATCGGACGGCAGCATAAAGATTTTCGGATGGATCTTGCGGGAGGAGAGTCTCAAGAACTCCGTCCACCTCCCTGCAGACTGTTTCGAAATATTCGGCTAGCCGGCTCATCGACCGAGATTCTAAGACAACGCAATCTTTTAACGAAATCCGATTTCCAATCAATGACTTGCCTACTCAGCTGACAATGGTCAGAATCGTCGCATGGCTATCAGTGGAGATGTTTTCAAAACCGCGCTTTCGCGGTTCGCGAGTGGCGTCACGGTGGTGACAGGCGTGGATTCCGACGGGGCCCCATTCGGAATCACGGTCTCGTCGTTCTGTTCAGTCTCACTCGATCCTCCGCTTATTCTTGTTTGCATCGGCAAAGGTGGAAGGGCGGAGGCGGCTCTTTCTCAAGGGAGTCGATTTGGAGTCAACATCCTCACAGAACACCAAATGGAGATCTCTAACGCCTTTGCATCGCAATCAGGGTCGCCTTTCGACATCATTGATACAGTTTTAAGTGTCGATGGTATTCCAATGATCAAAAATGCCGCGGCTTCACTTGTCTGCTCTAATTACAGTAGTCATGATGAAGGTGACCACGTGATTTTCGTCGGACTCGTCGAGGAGTGTGAAACCTCTGAGGAAAATCCGTTGCTCTATTTCAGATCGCGTTATCGAAAGCTAGCGGAAATCAGTTGAGCATCTTTTCAAGCTCAGTCGAGCTGATCGAGTACTTCTCATTACAAAAACCGCATGTCATTGAGGCGCCGTTGTCCTCGTCCAACATCGCACGGATCTCATCCCTTCCAAGGGCTGCGATTAAGCTGACGGCTCTTTCTTGAGAACAGCCACATTCGAATCTGACTTCCTTTTCTTCAAGTATCTGGAAATCAATCAAGCCCATTGTCATCTGCAATAGGTCCACGGGAGTGGCGCCTTGGCGGATGGCCTCTGTGAGCTTAGGGGCATGTAAAATGGTGTCCTCGATCATAACCGCTAGATTCTCATCGGCTCCCGGCATCATCTGAATCATGACCCCGCCGGCACACTCGACAAATGGGTCATCCTTGATGAATCTCTCACCGAGC
>CAXRBW010000226.1:0-2577 GCA_964228775.1 Pyrinomonadaceae bacterium
AACCGTCATTTTTCCATCAGGTCCTTGATAGGCCTGAAAGCCATCAAGAGAAAATCCTTCCTGATCGATTGCAATCAGCACTCGCTTCTTTCCTGTGACTGGATCTATGTCCCAGAGCTCCTCGGCCTCAAGCGTGGAGGAGTCGGGCTTGAGAATTAAATGCTCGCCGCCATTCTCATTAACCAGAAGACGCGGGGGATTGTTGAATGTATTAAAAGTGGTTGACTTTGGGTACTCGTAGATTTTCTTAATTGTCTTGCCATCGCTGTAAACTACGACTTGCCCTCGATTCTGCATTCGCTCTGCGACAAACTTGAGAGCGCCCGACGGTGAAAAATATCCGTGAAGGTTCATGAAGCCAACATCGGGCGGAGCACCGCCTTTGTAAGGTGCAGGATTCGGGCGTGTAACTGAGGTAATGTTGCCGACCGCGCCTCCGCGAATCTTCGCAGTCCGTATCCAATCGGCATAGAACCATGCCTTCCAATTGCTCAATGCTGATTCGTCCGTGACTTGGCTCCATACAACGGTAATGTTGCCTGCTGGATCGTTCGTGACAAACCAAGAAATCACCGTTTCTTCCTTCTCTCCGATTTTCAATATTTCTCCAGGTGCGCTGCCGCCGACTGAGCGGAAAAACAGTGTGCCGGCGTTGTAGCCTCCTGGGCCCTCGAGTATCACGTCCTGAATCGGATACCGTGCATCAGTGAGGCCGAAGCGCTTCCAAATCGCATAGACTTCTCCTGAAGCTTTATCTTGAATCAACTTGGGTTGTGCGGCGCCGTTGCCACTCTCATCATTGGAAACTGTCACGGGCTTTGACCACGAGCGACCAGCATTAGTTGAGCGTGAGTAATAAACGAAGCGGGTCTTTCCTATCGCTGGCGATTCGAGAAACACGGCATGATAGATTCCAGCTGAATCGATCAACAGATCCGAATAGGTGGCTCGTTTGAACTGGGACAACGTGATGTCTTGGGAAAAAACTACTGAGGATGAAAAGACGAGAAGTGAGATTAACAAAAGAAATGTTTTTGGAGTGTTTTTTCTCATATATCGATTTGCCTGCTCGGGTTTGAGCTCAAGGTAAAAACTGCTCAGCTGGAATATATCATCCATTTAAAGCGGGTGTGTTTCAGATTATCGCAAGCTAGATCTGCCTCAGATATTACTCATGATCCAAGGTTTATTCTTCAATCCAGGTGCATGCGGGGAGGGATGGGGGCTGGCCACAGCTTCAACCTTTTTCGGCGATTATTCCGATCAAACCGCAAGGCTCGTCATTCATTCCAATTTTTTCCTATTAGTTGACACTCCGAGTCGGGGGGTGCTAGAAACTCAGTTTCGCTGACAAATCCCGCCGAATAAACAGCGATTTAAAAAGATGGGAAAAAATCTAGTCGTGGTCGAGTCGCCTGCCAAGGCGAAGACAATCGGAAAATATCTGGGAAGCGATTACATCGTGATGGCCTCTGTCGGGCACATCAAAGATCTTCCTGCGAAGGGTCTCGGTGTCGACGTCGATAACGGATTCGAACCGGATATCCAGCTGATTCCTGACAATAAAAAACGTAACAACAAGAAAACTGTCGGAGAACTCAAGAAGGCCGCGAAGACCGTAGATGCTGTTTATCTTGCCGCTGACCCAGACCGAGAGGGCGAGGCAATCTGCCAGCATCTCTATGAAGAGATTGTCCCGAAGAAGCCAAAGAAGCCTTACTTCAGAGTGATGTTCAACGAGATAACAAAAAACGCTATTCAAGAGGCGTTCAAGTCTCCGATGGACATCAACAGGAACTTGGTCGATGCGCAGCAGGCAAGAAGAATCCTGGACAGACTGGTGGGTTACAAAGTCTCGCCGATTCTTTGGAAAACAATCGGCGGCAGACTCTCGGCAGGAAGGGTTCAGACGGTTGCAGTTAGGCTCGTAGTCGAACGTGAGCGCGAAATCGAGGCTTTCATCAAACGTGAGTACTGGACGATTCTTGCTAATGTTTCAGCGTCACTTCCGCCTGCATTCGATGCAAAGTTACTGAAAGTCGGGGAACAAAGCGTCAAAACCAAAGACTTCGATCAGGAGGCAAAAAACTCCGAGCTGCATATCAAGAATGAAGAGCAGGCAACGGAACTAGCTGACGAAGCAAAAAAAGAGACCTTTGTCGTTCAATCAGTGACGACAAAAGAACGACGGAGAAATGCGACACCGCCGTTCATCACCTCCAAGTTGCAACAAGAAGCCGCGCGCAAGCTAGGATTCTCGGTCAAGCGGACAATGTCGACCGCGCAGAGATTGTATGAAGGTGTCGAGCTAGGGAAAGAGGGACTCGTCGGCCTAATCACCTACATGCGAAGCGACTCAGTGAGAGTGTCGGACACAGCGCTCGGCGAGGTTCGAAAATTCATCGAAACAGAGTTCGGTGACAAATACCTGCCAGAGAAACCTAACTTTTATAAAGGAAAGAAGGATGCACAGGATGCTCACGAGGCAATTCGACCGACCGATCCTAGTCGCACACCTGAGAGTGTTGCAGGATTTTTAAAGCCCGACGAGCTGAAACTTTACAAACTCATCTGGCA
>CAXRBW010000227.1:0-2409 GCA_964228775.1 Pyrinomonadaceae bacterium
AGTTCCTTTCATTCCCGACGGCGAAGGCTCAATCGAAGTTTCCGTCTGGGATGACGCGGCATCAGGGCGGACCTACTCATCTGCAGTCGACGAGTTCTTTTCCGACTACATCCGATCGGACTGTCGCCTAGTGAAGATCGATGACGCCGTCCCGCGACCGGTTGAAGAATCTTTTCGAGTTCACCCTGAAGATGAAGTCTCATTCGCCGATGGTTTTCCATTTCTCAGCATTGGCGCTTCCTCGCTCGCCGATCTCAATGCACGTCTTGAATCAGACGTTGCAATGGATCGTTTCCGTCCGAACATAATCTTTTCAGGTGGGGAACCATTCGCCGAGGACGGCTGGGCGCGCGTGAGAATCGGTGAGCATGAGTTCCACGTCGTCAAACCATGCGCCCGCTGCGTGATGACGACGATAGATCAGGAAACAGGTGCGAAGGGTGCGGAACCCCTCGCGACACTCGCGACATTTCGAATGTATTCGGCTTCGGGAAAGAGGAAGATTCTTTTCGGTCAGAACGCGATTGCGTCAGGTGCGAGCGGCATTGTGCAGGTCGGCGATGCGATCGAGTTGCTCGAATCCAAACCGATGCCGACTTTCGATTGATTCAACCAGATTTATTTCAACGGACCTCGAATTCTTTTCCAGTCAACAATAGATGCGCCTTGAGATATCTCTCGGTCGTCGCCGCGACGACATTCTCGGGGAGCACGGGCGCGGGCGGAGTCTTGTCCCAATCGAGCGTTTCGAGATATTCGCGCAGATACTGTTTGTCGAACGACGGCTGCGCATGTCCCGGTTCGTAATTTTCCGCTGGCCAGAATCTCGACGAGTCGGGAGTGAGGACTTCGTCAATCAGGAGAATCTCGCCATCCGCAGTTCTTCCAAATTCGAATTTCGTGTCCGCGATGATGACGCCGCGTGAGGCCGCATACTCGCTCGCCCTCGAATAGATTTCAAGCGTCCTCTGCTTGAGCGTCCGCGCAGCCTCTTCCCCGATTATCTCGGCGAACCGGGCCTCTGAAATGTTTTCATCATGGCCGGTCGCGGCTTTCGTCGCGGGGGTGAATAGCGGTTCGGGGAGTTTGTCGCATTGTCTGAGATTGGCCGGCAGCCTGTGGCCGCAGACCATCCCAGTGGCCTTGTAGTCCTTGAGTCCCGACCCTTCGAGATATCCGCGCACGACACACTCGACGGGAAAGACTTCGGTCCGGCGGACCAGCGTCGAGCGGCCTGCAAGTTCAGGATGCGCGCGAACGCTCGCGGGCATTGCGGAGAAGTCGGCGGTGACGATATGACTCGGCGTGATGTCCTTGAGCAGGTCGAACCAGAAGGTCGACAGGGAAGTAAGAATCGACCCCTTGAGCGGAATCGGATTGGGCATGATGCAGTCGAAGGCCGAGATGCGATCCGTTGCGACGAGTAGCAGATGGCCCTCATCGACTTCGTAAACATCGCGCACCTTCCCCCGGTGGATGAGCCTAAGGTCTTTTATATCGGTTGTGCTGAGGGCTTCCGGCATCGTCACTCTCTCAAGTCAAAAAAAGAATTGTGATTTGTGAATACCTTAGCCTTGTCTTTTCGGGCTTGTAAAGCGCACCTCTATTCCCTCAACGGTGACAAGGCCTTCCAATAAAAGTAGAATCTAGGTTTATCGGAATACAGAAATCGATGCCTTTCAAGCTCGTCTCGGAGAATACACCCAAGGGCGACCAGCCTGCGGCCATCGACCGCCTGGTCGAGGGGATAACTTCGGGTCAGAAGGACCAGGTGTTGCTCGGCATCACCGGCAGTGGCAAGACGTTCACCATTGCGAACGTGATTGAAAAGGTTCAGCGTCCGACACTAGTCCTTGCGCACAACAAGACGCTCGCCGCACAGCTCTATCAGGAATTCAAGACGTTTTTCCCGGAGAATGCAGTCGAGTACTTCGTCTCTTATTACGACTACTACCAGCCCGAGGCGTATGTTCCGGCCTCTGACCTCTACATCGAAAAAGAAGCGACCATCAACGAGGAAATCGACCGTCTGAGACTTTCTGCGACCCGCGCGCTATTTGAGCGGAGAGATGTCGTCGTCGTCGCCTCGGTGTCATGCATCTACGGACTCGGTGACCCCGATGCATATTTCGGGATGGTGTTTTTCATTGAGCCCGGCCAAAAGCTCAAGCGTGACGAACTTTTACAAAAACTGGTCGAGCTTCAGTACGAAAGGGCCGACATCGAATTCGGTCGCGGTAATTTCAGAGTGCGTGGCGATGTCGTCGAGATATACCCGAGTTATCAGGAGCGCGCGTACCGCATTGAGTTCTGGGGCGATGAGGTCGACTCGGTCTCAACCATCGATCCGCTGCTTGGCGAGGTGCTGCACAGGCACGACTCGCGGCTTCCCATCTATCCGAAGACCCA
>CAXRBW010000228.1:0-2036 GCA_964228775.1 Pyrinomonadaceae bacterium
GCTCCATGTCTTCCCGCGATTGACACTCACGACGGCACCTTGGTCGCTGCCGAGCAGTATGATGTCCGTGTTATTCGGATTGATCCATACGTTCTGATAGTCGTCTCCGCCCGGCGCTCCGCGCAGGGCCGTCCAAGTCACGCCGCCATCAAAAGATTTCCAGGAGACGGTGCTCGCCATGTAGATGAGATTCTCATCTTTGGGATCGATGCGTGGGACCGGGAGGTCTCCACCTCCGATCCGTCCAGCAGGGCGCGGATCGTCTGTAACTAACTGCCAATTTTCACCTGCGTCGTCGGTCCGATAAAGTCCGACCGTCCCTTCTGTCGCCACAGAGGCAAAGAGTCTTTTGGAATTGCTTCTCGAAATCGAAAGATTGACCTGAATCACACCTTCGGGGAGTCCGCCCGACAGTTTTTTCCAAGTCGTACCACCGTCCGTGGATTTAAATATTCCGCCGTTTCGACCGTTCCAAGCGGCGTTTTCCCAAGGACCCTGTCGCGATTCCCAAAGTCCTGCATAAACCGTCATCGGATTCGATGGATCGATCAGAACATCAGAGCCTCCGACATTCTCATCAATGTGAAGCACTCTCTCGAATGTGCGGCCACCATCAAGGGATCTGAAAATGCCACGCTCATCGTTTGGCCCGTAAGGATGGCCTCCGACTGCGACGAAGATTCGGTTCTCATTCTTGGAATCGACCGCAATCTGAGTGATTTGCTGTCCGTCACGAAGACCCATGTTCTTCCACGTCTTTCCGGCATCGGAAGATTTATAAAGACCGTCGCCAACGGAAAGATCAGGCCGATGAAGTCCCTCGCCGCTGCCCGCATAGACAACGTTTGGGTTTGACTCGGCTACCGCGAGTGCTCCTATCGAACCGGTCGGTTGCTCATCGAAAATCGGCGTCCAAGTGTGGCCGTAGTCGATGGTCTTCCAGACTCCACCGTTGACCTGTGCGGCGTAAAAGACGTTCGGCTCGGAAGGAACTCCTGCCACGGCGCGGGTTCTGCCGCCACGGAACGGTCCGACATTCCGCCATTTGAGTGCATTCTCAAGTCCCTGGGTGGAAATCTGGGAGAGTGCGGAGAGCGGCAAGAACAAACAAACTAGGATTGAAAGTAACTTTGTGGAGAATCTCATCTTTTTGACGGCCTTCTTCTTGTGCTGATTGTTGGAATTACCCGACGATGTTCCGCCAAAAGAAGTTATTTGTCGAGAGTAACGAAAAAGGGCGCCATTGCGCCCTTTTCAAACTGATTATTTCACCTACCGTTACCAAGCTCGCGACCAGCGCTGCCCTTCTCCCTCGCGACGAAGCCTAGAATCGACTCCCGCCTTCAATTCAAGCAGTCGTCCGAAAAGCCATAGAAGATCTGAAAGACGGTTCAGGTAAGTGATGATTTGTGCATCGACATTCTCACCGTTCAACTGCATCCTGACGACGCATCGTTCGGCTCTTCTGCACATGGTCCTTGCGATATCGTATGCGGCGGCAGATGAGACATCCCCGGTGAGACTCCAATCCGACAGGATTCCCTCCATGCTTTCAATCTTGTTGACCTCGACGGTGAGCCGTTCGATCATTCCAGGCGTGAGGTAGGGTGACGGCGCTTCCTGCCATTTCGGGTTAGCCACCGATCCCGCAACAAGAAACAGCTCCTTCTGAATTTCCTTAGTGATCTTGTTGATTTCTTCGTCGCCGCAAATAGATCTCGCAAAACCGAGGGCGGCGCCCAGCTCGTCGATGGTGCCGTACGTCTCGACCCTGAAATCGGCCTTTGAAACCCTCTCTCCGCCGATCAGCGCTGTCTGTCCTTGATCCCCAGTTTTGGTCGCGATACTCATAATCCCAACTTAGAAGTTTGAAATCGAAAAGTAAAAGAGAAAATGCGCTATTTTGCCGAAACCGCTCATGGGGGATGAAAAAGGCCCTTAATTGGCTTATTTTGATTAAATCAAATTGGAGGTTTGGGCCTATGAAAACCGTATTGTGGGTAGTGGCGCTGGCACTTCTTGCCATTTCAGCGAAC
>CAXRBW010000229.1:0-6442 GCA_964228775.1 Pyrinomonadaceae bacterium
CCATGCAAGCCTGATTGGACGCACCCCGAAATGGCCCATATCGGCATAGAGCGCCTCACCTCCGGTGACA
The DNA here is from genome assembly GCA_964228775.1 of Pyrinomonadaceae bacterium. GTDB lineage: Bacteria > Acidobacteriota > Blastocatellia > Pyrinomonadales > Pyrinomonadaceae > CAXRBW01. The sequence continues at coordinate 71 of CAXRBW010000229.1, forward strand.
ACAAGGAAGACCGAACCCATGATAAAGAAACTGAAGAGTCCGTTCTCATGAAAGAACTCGAGCGCCCAATATGGATTGACCGCCTTGAGCACCATCGGGTTATGCGCAAACTCTGAAATGCCAAGAGCGCCGATGACAAGAAACCAGACCAATGTAATCGGACCGAAGAGTGCGCCTATCACACCAGTACCCGTCCTCTGTACAAGGAAAAGCAGGACGATGATGGCGACTGTTCCGTAGACTATGAAATTAGTGGAGACATTTGGGTTCGCAATCTTGACGCCCTCAAGCGCAGAGAGGACTGAGATGCTCGGAGTTATGATGCCGTCTCCGTAAATAAGAGCCGCCCCAACGACGCCGAGGAACACTATCACCCGTCTTTCTTTTTTCCCCGATGGCTTGAAATCATTGAGCAGCGCAGTCAATGACAGAATCCCGCCCTCCCCTTTGTTGTCGGCGCGAAGAATGAAGATGACGTATTTGATTGAGACGATGATGAGAAGCGACCAAACGATGAGCGAAAGCACTCCGAGCACGTTCTCGGGCGTTGGGCCACCCGGCAACGCGTGCGGACCGTGAAAGCATTCGCGGAGTGCGTAAAGCGGCGAAGTACCGATATCGCCAAACACGACGCCCAATGCGGCGAGTGAAAGCAATGCTAGATAGCTTCCCTTCGGAGTCTCGCGGGGAACATGGGCATCGGTTGCGGTCGTATGGATGCCGACCTCTTTGTTTTCGGCTGGGATTTCAGACATGACAGATCAGCGGTCGAGCCGCTCCTTGAGATAATCCTTCAATCGATCAATCGAGATACGCTCCTGCAGCCATGAATCTCGGTCGCGGACCGTCACCGCCCCGTCCTCGATCGACTCGTGGTCGACCGTCACACAGAACGGCGTACCGATCTCGTCCTGACGTGCATAAAGTTTTCCGATGCCGCCCGTATCGTCATAGACCGTACGAAATGACGGAAGAAGTGCCTTCTTGAGTGACATCGCCTTTTCTACAATCTCGGATTTATTTTTAGCGAGCGGCAGAACTGCGGCTTTAATCGGTGCAAGCTCGGGCCTCAGCGCAAGGATCACGCGAGTCTCACCCTTGTCGTTGGTGCGCTCGGTGTAGGCATCCATCAGGACCGCAAGGAGCGTACGGTTCACTCCGCATGCAGGCTCGATGACATATGGATAGAAACGTTCGTTCGTCTGCGGATCGAAATACGAAAGATCCTCAGTCGAGTCGGAGTTGAGCCGTTTGCCTTCAGCGTCCTCGGGTTTCTTCGAATGAGTCTTCGTGTCGAAATCCGTGCGATTCGCGATGCCCATCAATTCATCAAATTGCTTGATTTCATCTTCCCGCTCAGGGAAAAACCGATAGAGGATGTCGACAGTGCGTTCGGCATAATGTGCGAGCTCGTCTTTCGACTGCTCATAGAGCTTTAGGTTAGATGAAGAAATGCCGAGCGTTGCGAACCAACCCATGAATCCGTCGATGAACTCCTGGTGGAATCGCGCGGCGTCATCGGGTCGACAGAAATATTCCATCTCCATCTGCTCGAACTCTCTCGTTCGGAAGATGAAATTGCCAGGCGTCACCTCGTTGCGGAACGCCTTTCCTATCTGGGCGATTCCAAACGGGAGCTTGCGACGCGAAGTGTTGAGAACATTCGCGAAGTTGATGAAGATTCCCTGTGCGGTCTCCGGCCTCAGATAGGCGAGTGCTGAGGGATCGTCATCCGCCGACACCGCCCCCACCGTTGTGCGAAACATTAGGTTGAAATCACGCGCTTCGGTGAGGCTACACTCCTTGCCTGCGCCAGGCTCACAGCCAGAGTCCTTCGGACATTTCACATCCTGAAGCTTGTCGAGCCTAAAGCGACCTTTGCAGGTGCGACAGTCGACGAGTGGATCGCTGAAGGTGTTTTCATGTCCGCTGTATTTCCAGACGAGCCTGTTTTGAATGATGCTTGAGTCGAGACCCTCGATGTCGTCGCGCTCGTGAACCAACCATCTCCACCAACTCTGCTTGATATTGTTCGCAAGCTCGACACCTAGCGGACCGTAATCCCAACTGCTGCCAAGCCCGCCATATATATCAGAGGCTGGATAGACGAATCCCCGGCGCTTTGAAAGGTTGACGATGGTCTCGATGTTGGGTGCGGGCATATGGTATCGGGATGTGGGGCTTCGCGGGCCAAAGACCATATTTTACTCCCGTAGGGCCGTAAAGGTAAATGGCATGAGTTCCGCAGGGAGCACCATCTTTCGTCGGCATGCCTCCGATTGAAATGGTTTCCGCCTCCCCAAGAAAAAAGGGACCGCCAAAGCGGTCCCTTCACTGCCACAGAAATCTGTGACGCCTGACTACTCTTCGCCCTGCTTCTCTTCAAGAAGAACAGCCTTGCGAGAGAGCTTCATCTTATTTCCGTCTTTGCCGATGCACTTCACGAGGACCTGTTGACCCTCTTGCAGCTCATCGCGTACATCCTTGATGCGGCGCTCCGCAATTTCAGAGATGTGCAATAGGCCTTCGACACCGGGGAAGATCTCGACGAAGGCGCCGAAATCAACGATGCGTGTGACCGTTCCGAGGTACTTCTCGCCGACCTCCGCCTCTGCGGTGATGGCTTTGATGCGCTCGATTGCGGCCTGCGCGGCTTCTCCGTCAGCGGTCGCGATATTGATCGTACCGTCATCAGAGATGTCGATCTTCGCACCTGTCTCCTCGGTGATTGAACGGATCATCTTTCCGCCAGGTCCGATGACTTCACGGATCTTGTCGGGATTGATATGGATGGTGATGATTCTCGGCGCGAACGGTGAGATGTCTTCACGCGGTTCGGCGATTGCATCGGCCATGATTTCGAGGATGTGCATGCGTCCCTTGCGGGCCTGCTCAAGCGCTTCCTGCAGAATCATGGCGTTGATTCCCTCAATCTTGATGTCCATCTGAAGTGCAGTGATGCCCTTCTCGGTTCCGGTGACTTTGAAGTCCATATCGCCGGAGTGGTCCTCCGCTCCCGCGATGTCTGAAAGAATCGCGTAGCGGTTGCCCTCCATGACGAGACCCATCGCGACACCTGCGACCGGGCGCTTGATCGGGACTCCGGCATCCATCAGCGAGAGACATCCTCCGCAGACCGACGCCATCGAACTCGATCCGTTCGATTCGGTTATTTCTGAAACGATACGGATTGTGTACGGGAACTCGTCGTGATCCGGAAGAACAGCGGCGATTGCGCGACGCGCGAGGTTTCCGTGACCGATCTCACGACGACTCGAACTTCCGAATCTGCCAACTTCACCTACCGAGAAAGGCGGGAAGTTGTAGTGGAGCAGGAAGTTTCTTTTGATCTCACCTGTCTCGAGGTCGTCCATGTATTGCTCGTCGTCCTTGGTGCCGAGCGTCGCAGTGACGACGGCCTGTGTCTCGCCACGCGTGAAGAGTGACGAGCCGTGGACGCGAGGAAGCCAGCCGACTTCACAGGCAATGGGACGAATCTCTCCGAACTTTCTGCCATCTGGACGGCGGCGGTTCGAAAGAATGTCGTCGCGGAAGATCTTTTCCTTGAGATGCGAGAAGACTTTGCCTGCCATGCTGCGCGCAGCGGCATCCTCTTCGGGATAGCTCTCGACGACCTCTTTCTTGAGTGCGTCAACCTCGGAGTAGCTTGCAAGTTTGTCCTTGCCGGTCGTGTCGAGCGCGGCGCGGAGCTTGTCAGCATACTTCGCCTCAACGTCGGCGAGGATCTTCTCATCAAGCTTTGGAGCCTCGTATGCGCGCTTCTGGATTCCGAGCGCTTTCGCGAGCTCCTTCTGCCACATGCAGAGACGCTTGATTTCTTTGTGAGCGAACATCAGTGACTCGACCATGATGGCCTCGGTCACTTCGCTCGCCTCGGCCTCGACCATGACGATGGCGTCCTCGGTTCCGGCAACAACCAGATTGAGTTCCGATTCACGGCGCTCGTCATAGGTCGGGTTGATGATGTATTTGCCGTCAATGAGTCCGACGCGGACACCCGCAACAGGATTGTCAAACGGGATATCAGAGAGATAAAGAGCACACGAGGCTCCAGTGATCGCAATCACATCGGGATCGTTATCCGCATCCGCCGAGATGACGTTTGCGACAACCTGGGTCTCGCAGCGGTAGCCCTCGGGGAAGAGCGGACGGTGCGGACGGTAGATGAGGCGCGAGGTCAAGACCTCTTTCTCGCTCGGACGTCCCTCGCGTCTGAAGTAGTTTCCTGGGATGCGTCCTGCTGAGTAGGCCGATTCCCTGTATTCGATGGTCAGCGGAAAGAAGTCGAGACCTTCACGGGGACTTCTAGCACTGACTGCTGCGACGAGCAGCATGGTTTCGCCATACCGGATGACGACGGAGCCGTCTGCCTGCTTCGCGACCTTGCCGTTCTCGACGGTCAGCTCTTTTGTTCTGAGCTTAATCGACTCCTTTAGATATTTTTTAGTAGACATTTTATTTTCCTTCTTATCAAAAAAGACGACAGAAGCTTTTACGTGAAGCTTCCGTCGCCCTCTGTATTTTGCGACTGCCGGCCTCTTTCACCTGGAACATTTCCGCTGTCACGTTCAGCGATTCCAGAAAAAGTCTTCGATGAAGCCGGTTCTGTGTTGACCCGAAGCGGTCAAAACGGGGCCCCGCGACGCACCAGGCGCGCGGAGCTCCCGACCAAACTCTGCTATTTCCTCAATCCGAGTTTATCGATGAGGTCGTGGTATTTGCTGATATCACGGCTCTTGAGATACTCGAGGAGCTTCTTACGGCGCGAAACCATTTTGAGCAGTCCGCGGCGTGAGTGATTGTCCTTCGGATGTGTCTTGAAATGCTCGGTCAGCTCGGTGATGCGCTGCGAGAGCAGTGCGATTTGCACCTGCGATGAACCCGTATCGGATCCGTGTGTCTTGTAACTGCCGACTATCTCTTCCTTCTTTTCTTTTAGTGTTGCCATATCTGTGTCTCAGCCTGCGGCTGCTTCTCCTTTAGTACGCAGTGTGACCGACGATTTTTGAACGGCGGTTACCGCGAAATGTAAAAACTCCAAGGTCAACCCTTGAATTCCTCCATGAACTTTGTCGAGAACTCCCCACGCTGGAAATTCTGATCGTTCATGATTTTCAAATGAAGCGGGATGGTGGTTTTGATTCCCTCGACAACCATCGCTTCAAGCGCACGTCTCATGCGTGCGACCGCCAGTTCCCGTGTCCTTGCGTGGACGATGAGCTTGGCGATCATCGAATCGTAATGCGGCGGCACGACCCAGCCCGGATAGGCTGCAGTGTCGACGCGGACGCCCGGACCTCCCGGCAGGTTGAACGTCGTTATCTTTCCGGGACTCGGCGTGAACTTCTCCGGGTCCTCGGCGTTGATCCGGCATTCGATGGAATGCCCGACCATCTGAACGTCGCTCTGCTCGATTCCGAGCTCCTCACCGCGCGCAACGCGAATCTGGTGGCGCACGATGTCGAGCAGCGTGGTCATCTCTGTGACCGGATGCTCGACCTGGATACGGGTGTTCATCTCCATGAAATAGAAACTCCCGTCCTCATCGAGCAGAAACTCGAAAGTCCCCGCGCTCGAATATCCGATTTCGTGACAGGCCTTGACTGCGACTGCACCCATCTTCTCGCGCTGCTCACGGGTGATCACCGGCGAGGGCGCCTCCTCCAGAAGTTTCTGGTGGCGACGCTGGATTGTGCATTCGCGCTCACCGAGGTGCACGACATTGCCGTGCTCGTCGGCGAGGACCTGGATTTCAATATGTCTCGGGCGTTCTATGTAACGCTCGATGTAGACCGCGCCATTCTTGAAGGCTGCAAGCGCTTCGGCCTGGGCGGTCTCAAGCTGCCCCGCTAGTTCGGACTCTTTGCGGACGATGCGCATTCCACGTCCGCCGCCACCCGCCGCCGCCTTGATGATGAGCGGAAAGCCAATCTGGTGGGCAACTTCGATGGCTTCTTCCGACGACTCGATCGGATCAGGCGAACCAGGAAGAATAGGCACTCCTGCAGCGGCCATAGTCCTGCGGGCCTCGACCTTGTCACCCATCATCTTGATGACTTCGGGGCGCGGGCCGATGAACTTGATGTTGCAGTCCTCGCAAATCTTCGCGAATGTCTCGGACTCAGCGAGAAATCCGTAACCCGGATGAATCGCGTCCGCGTCCGTGACCTCGGCGGCGCTGATGATCGCGGGTATGTTCAAATAACTTTCAGAAGAAGGCGCTGGTCCGATGCAAATCGCCTCATCGGCGAAGCGGACATGGAGCGAATCCTTGTCGGCGACGGAATGGACGGCAACCGTCTTGATTCCCATCTCCTTGCAAGTCCAGATTATCCTGCACGCGATTTCGCC
>CAXRBW010000230.1:0-4197 GCA_964228775.1 Pyrinomonadaceae bacterium
CTGAATAGAAATGGCAGGAGATGGCTCCTGCCATTTTTTTCGTCTGTAAGCGCTTCTCACTCCGAGGGTAAGGCGAGACGGAGTCCTTCGAGCACCAAGTTGTCATCGACAATGTCGATTGCCTTCGTACCTTCAGCGACCAACGATGCGAATCCGCCCGTCGCAATAACTTTTAACCGAGTGTCCGATTCTTCTTTTAATCGCATAACCGTTGCCTCGACCAGACCGACAGCGGAATGGTAGATGCCGGATTCGATGCACGATGATGTTGAGTCGCCGAGAAGTTTCTCGGGTTTGCGTGGCTCGGTCCTGACGAGCTGTGCGGTTTTTTCCGCAACGAGTTCCGCCATCATGCCAATGCCAGGTGCAATGATGCCTCCTGCGAAAGATCCGTCGGCTTCGACGAGATCTATGGTCGTTGCAGTACCGAAATCACAAACAACGCATGGGCCGCCGTATTTTGAATAGGCACCAATCGCCGCCGCGACGCGGTCTGCGCCGAGTTTCGTGCGGTCTTCATAGTGGATTTTGAGCGCTGCCTCAGTCTCACCATCGACTTTCATAACTTCGATGCCGAAGAGATCTCCGATTGCAGAGGCCATTGCAGGAGTGAGTGTCGGAACAACCGAACACATTGCCGCGTGAGTAATTCCATCTGAGGGTATGGCTCTCAATCCCTTCGCCAACGCCGCGGGATTCCCAATCAACGATTTCGTTTCGAACAGGTATTTACCGATGAGTGAGTCACCCTTCCAGAGGCCAACTTTCACCGCAGAGTTACCGATATCGACCGTCAGAATCATGCCAAAGAAACTAACACCCTAGAGGGGAATTCTTCAATCAGAGGTGATTGTCGAAGAGGCAGGTGGAAAAAATTACCGTTTGTCAGAGCTCTTAATCCGAGTAATCGTCGCTTGGGTGATTAGCCTTCGAGGGGCAATCCGTCGTAGACGACTTGCCATCCGTTTTTGAGACTTGTGCGGAGGCTTCGATTGAACCACTCGACCGCCTGGTGTGGATCGTCGTAGACCTGGACTGAAGGGCGTCCCTCGCGGGGGTCAACACGGCAGATTGCACCGCCTTCAGTCGCAGTCTTAACGCACAGTAGGGCTATCATGTCGTTCTTGGATAGAATCGCCGTCCTGGTTTTGACGTCGACCTCGTCGAAATCCTCGAAATCTTCGAAATCGCCATCTAAATTTTCATCTTCGAAGCCCTCAGGCTCGAAACCGAAATCGTCTTGCATAGCTTGGATGACTACTAAGTTACACCCTTGGATTGAAATATCAAAGGTTTGCGATGAAATGGGTCACCCAGGCCTTACTCTCGATATTTCGCCAGCCTCAACAGTTCGTGTGGTGCCATCATCGGTCTGCACAATCAAAGCACCGTTTTCCTCCACGCCGCATGTCGTGCCCGAAAAAATCTTCCCTGAGGTATCGACCACGACCCTCTTGCCGACGGCATAGCTTGAGAGTGAACACCATAGGTCGCGGACCATCTTAGGTCCACCTTCGGCCGAGAGAAGGTCGTATCCTCTGCGTAGCTCCTCGCAGAGAGAGGTAACGAGTGCGTCAACATCGTCCGCCTTGCCCCCCTCGGCCATGATGGAAGTCGCGAGATTCTCGGAATCTGTCGGTATATTGTCGTTCGTGATGTTGATACCTATGCCGATGACGATGAATCGGCCATGGACACTCTCGGATGCTTCGGCGAGTATCCCGCAGATTTTGCGATCTCTGACAATTAGGTCGTTGACCCACTTGATGTCCGTCTCAACGCCCACTGATTTCAATGCAGAGTTCACCGCAATTCCCGCCATCAGTGTCACGAGGGGAAAGTGTCGAGGCTCGAACTTGGGTCTCAAAATAATTGAAAAGTAGAGTCCTGCACCTTTCTTTGAGCTCCAGACCCTACCAAATCTTCCGCGTCCCGCCGTCTGCTCGTCGGCGACGATGCAGACTCCCTCGGCAGCGCCGGCATGCGCCTGCCTCATCGCCTCTGAGTTCGTCGAGTCGATGGTGTCAAATGTAAAGAGCTGTATTTTCATCACTGAAAGACTTCGACGCGGATTAGAGGCTGGGGTCTACGATGGAGTCTCTTGCGGCTCGGCACCGCAAATTCAAATATGAAAAGCCCCGCAAGATTACAAGCTGTGCGGAATGCAGAATTCGATTAGCTAGCCTTCCTGAGATTATTTCTCCGCAAACGCTCCCATGCAGACGCCTGTCTCGCTCTACGATTCTCGTAGGAATTCGAGAGACTCGCAATCAGTTCGTCAGCGGCCGCTTCGCGCTGGGCGCCCTCGACCACCGAAAAGGGCTTCGGTTCCACGGGTAACTCTTGACCACTTTGATTATTGGTTAAGTCGATCAGCTCGCCACCTCTCAAGAGGGCAGACGATCGGTGCCGGAGTCGGCTTGCTAAGGTGTGATCGTCTGCTTGTTTTTCGTTCTCATCATCAAGCTTTTTGATTCATTCGTCCTCGAGAGGAAAAATGTTCGACAAGCGTAGCATGGAAGCCAAAGGGCGGACAAAGTTTTTGAATTCAACCTAGTGACAGAAATGCGGTATTTATTGCACTTAATGTTGGAGACCTGGCGGTTTTCGAGTTAAAATCGAGATTCCTCAGACGACGAGTGGTTTAAGGAATTCGTACTAAATACGGATTCGATTTGTATGGACGAGAAGTATTTCGCAAAAAAGGTTGAGCAGAAATGGCAGTCCGTTTGGGACGCGTCGGGTGCCTTCAGGGTCGACGCAGATGAATCGCGCCCGAAATTTTATGCCCTTGAAATGCTTCCTTACCCATCGGGCAATTTGCACATGGGACATGTCCGCAACTACTCGATCGGAGATGCTCTTGCCTGGTACAAAAGGCTGAAGGGCTTCAATGTGCTTCATCCGATAGGGTGGGATTCCTTCGGTCAGCCTGCGGAGGACGCCGCCATCAAGCGCAAGGTCAATCCGCGCGAATGGACGGAAGACAACATCAAGCACATGACTGGGCAGCTCAAGCGATTGGGACTCAGTTACGACTGGGACCGCCAGATGTTCGCCCATCGCCCCGACTATTACAGGTTCGATCAATGGTTCTTTTTGAAGATGTTCGAAAAGGGCCTTGCATACAAGAAAAAGACCCAGGTCAATTGGTGTGAGAACTGTCAGGCAACACTTTCCAACGAGCAGGCGAGCGGTGGGCTCTGTTGGAGATGTCAGAGCGGTGTCACAAAGAAAGATCTCGAACAGTGGTTCTTTCGTACCACCGCATACGCGGACCAGTTGCTCGACGACATGACGGAAATCGAGTCAGGTTGGGCCGAAAAAGTCCTGAAGCGACAACGTGATTGGATTGGCCGTTCAGAAGGCGCATACGTCGATTTCAAATTGGCTGGATCGAACGAGATTGTCCGAGTGTTCACAACCCGCATCGATACTATTTACGGCGTCAATGCATTGGTGGTCGCAGCTGAGCATCAGTTGCTAAAGACGTTCGAGGCTTCGCTCACCGACGAGGTTCGAGGAGCAATCGCCGAAATCAAGGCCGAGAAGCTGAAGGTAACGGACCATGACGCCGAGATTGAGAAAGAGGGCGTTGACACCGGACTAAAGGCAATAAATCCGTTCAGCGGTGCCGAGGTCCCGGTATGGGTCGGTAACTACGTGATGATTGAGTATGGAACAGGTGCAGTGATGTCCGTACCTGCCCATGACGAACGCGATTTCGATTTTGCGAAGAAGTATGGCTTGCCAATCAGGCAGGTTATTTCAGAGCCACATCTTGCGCACGAGCATCACACCGTCCACGCTCTCGCATTAGAAGAGCCGATGCAGGAGGAGGGTGTGCTCGTGCATTCCGACGATTGGAACGGCATGGAAAGTCATCAGGCCAAGAAAGATATGACTGCTCATGCAGTCGCCAAGGGTTTCGGGGAAGCGGCGACCACTTACCGACTCCGCGATTGGGGCGTGTCACGGCAGCGCTTTTGGGGTGCGCCGATACCAATCCTTTACTGCGATTCATGCGGAGCCGTGCCCGAGAAGGAAGAGAATCTTCCCGTGATGTTGCCTGAGAAGGTCGAGATTACCGGCACCGGTGAGTCACCGCTCGGAAAGATTGCGGAATTCGTCGATGCGTCGTGTCCATTATGCGGAAAATCTGCGCGGCGCGAGACCGACACGATGGAGAGATCGGAA
>CAXRBW010000231.1:0-2317 GCA_964228775.1 Pyrinomonadaceae bacterium
CCCTACTCGTTACGGCAAATACCACAAGAGCTCATGGCATTATGCCGATACTTTTTGGACCGAAGAGAACGGGACCTTCAAAACTCTTGGCAACGTCGCTGGCGAGGGCGGATTGGCGGTTGAGAAAATTATTGAATTCGAAAAACTACTTGCCGATCCAACCGCACAAAAGAGCGACAAGGCTATCGCCCTCGCCTGGATTCTGCATTTGGTAGGTGACATCCATCAGCCTCTGCATGCATCTGCAAGAGTCACTGATCTTGAGCCCAAGGGCGATCAGGGTGGAAATCTTTTCTTGTTAACTCCGAGGGAAACCCCTAGAGAAAAGCAAATGAGTCTACATTGGTTCATCGACTCGATTGTCGGGAGAAACATAGAACGTGGAGACGCCTGCGACAGCGACTATCTATTTCCAATCGCCGATGCGATAACAAAGACCTATCCAATGTCGATGTTTCGAGACCAGTCATCTGATGGCGCCGACAAATGGCAGCAAGAGAGTGTGTCGCTCACCCAAAGAGAGGTCTTCACTCCGGCATTGATCAGGTTTCAAACACCAACTGATGAATACCGAAAGCAAATCTTCAAGATGTCTGAGAAAAGACTAGCCCAGGCGGGATATAGAATGGCTAGTTTACTTAACAGGGCGTTGGACGGAGGAAAATGATCCTCGAAGATTTTAATTCAAACAAAGATTCCGTTATCCAGCGCATTGGCGAACTGGTCGATATCGAATCGCCAACCTGCGATGAGCCTTCACTCTCCAAGGCGGCAGACTGGCTCGTATCTCAAGCACAGACGATTCCTGCGATTACCACCATCGAGCGCATCCGCAGAGAAGGATACGGTGAGCATCTGATTTTCCGTGCGTTCGAGGGGGTAGGAAGGCCCGTGCTCCTAATCGGCCACTACGATACTGTCCACCCACTCGGAACAAAGGAGAAAAATCCAACCCGTCACGAGGATGGAAGGCTGTTTGGATGCGGCGTCTTCGACATGAAGGCGAATTTGGTGCTCATTCTTGAAGCGCTGAGGGCAGTTGCTGAAAACGGGGCGAGTAGTCGGCAAATCAACATCTTCATCTCGTGCGACGAAGAGGTGGGAAGTCCAACGGGCAGAGAGATTGTCGAGCGTGAAGCATCAATAGCCGAACATGTTTTGATTTTCGAGCCATCACTTGACGGAAAGGCAAAGACTGGTCGGAAAGGAACGGCGTCATTCATTATTAAGACTCATGGAATCCCCGCTCATGCCGGCCTTGAACCCGAAAAGGGGGCATCGGCGATCGCCGAACTTGCGAAGCAAATTCTTGGAATCGAAAAGATGAACCGACCTGAAAAGGGCACCTCTGTCAATGCGACGATTGTTAAAGGTGGAACCGCGAGCAATGTCATTGCCTCTGAAGCAGAGTGTGAGCTCGATATCAGATTCACCGACCTTGACGAGGCGCGGAGAGTTGAAATGGGACTCAAGGGATTGCAGGCTGCCGAGTCCCGGGTTCGGATCGAGGTGTTAGGCGAAATCAACAGGCCGCCGCTTGAACGAACTGAATCCGTCATTGCCCTGTTTGAAAAGGCTAAAGGAATCGCCAAAGGTTTGGGTTATGAGCTCGGTGAGGCACAGGTGGGGGGAGCCTCGGATGGAAACTTCGTTGCAGCACTCGGCGTTCCCGTAATCGATGGATTGGGGATAAAGGGCAACGGTGCGCACACCCTCGGTGAGTACATAGAAACCGCTGAGATCCCCTTCCGAACCGCACTTATCGCCAATCTGCTCGTTGGTGATCGAGTATGAAAATCGCCACATGGAATGTTAATTCGATCGCTATCCGCCTTGAGCACATAGCGAAATGGACCTCTTCGAACGAGATTGATGTTCTCTGTCTTCAAGAGACGAAGTGCGTTGATGAGAAATTCCCCCTTGAAGCCATCAAGGAGATGGGATTTCAAGCGGCGTTCATGGGTGAAAAATCCTACAACGGAGTCGCCATCCTTTCACGACATCCTATTTCGGACATCCAAAAGAATTTCTTGGACGATGGAGATGACGCACCAAAGAGGCTTATAGCGGCAACAATCAAAGGAATTCGTATCGTTAATACATACATACCAAATGGAACCGAACTCGATTCTCCAAAATTCGATTTCAAACTGGATTGGCTTCAGCGTCTGAGGCGGATGTTCGACAAGTCATGCTCGACAGACGACAAAGTTCTACTTTGTGGTGATTTCAATGTCGCCCCGGACGAACTTGATGTCTGGAGTGTGAAGAATTGGGAAGGAAAGTTGCATTTCTCTAAACCTGAACGCGCGGCGAT
>CAXRBW010000232.1:0-2980 GCA_964228775.1 Pyrinomonadaceae bacterium
CGAGAATCCTGCGAACGCGATCCGTGAATTCGACCGAGTACTCAAACCCGGCGGTGTTCTGATAGTGTCGGTGCCGAATATCATGAACATTGAAGAGCGATTGAAATGGCTTTTTAACGGATACACATCACATTTCAAACCTCTCTCGGCGTCAGTCCGGGCTTCGATCGCGGCAGAGTTCGGCGGCATGGACGAGATTGCTCTTCACGTCAATCCTATCGGATATTCGGAGCTCAGATACCTTCTTGAGAAAAGTGGATTCGCCGTCGAGGGCACATTCATCGACAAGCCGAAGAGAAAGAGTTTTCTATATCTGCCCCTCGTCTGGTTGATCAGGTTCGTCGGAGCACTTTCGAGTAGTGAGAAGCGCGCGGCGCGCTGGACTCGAGAGTTGAATTCCGCGCCCGTACTGCTCGGGGGCAACACGCTGATTTTCAAGGCGGTCAAACACGGCTGAGGCGGTCATACACGATTGAGGATTTATGTCTTTATCTCACTTCGATGAAAATGGAAACGTTCGGATGGTCGATGTCTCGGGCAAGTTGGCGACAGAACGTCATGCCGTCGCATCCTGCAAGGTGCTGCTGAGTCCCGATACTCTGCAGATACTCAAAGACGGTACCAATCCGAAGGGTGACCCGCTCGAGATTGCGCGTATCGCGGGGATAATGGCCGGAAAAAAGACTTCGGACCTGATTCCTCTCTGTCACCAGATTAATCTGACGAAGGTCGACGTCCGTATCGTGCTAACCGCCGAGGGTGCCTCAATCGAATCCGAAGCAAAGACCGTTGCCGAGACCGGCGTTGAAATGGAGGCACTGACCGCTGCATCGGTCGCCGCGCTCACGATTTACGACATGTGCAAGGCTGTGCAAAAAGACATCGTCATCACCGACATCAGACTTGAAAAGAAATCAGGCGGCAAGGCTGACTACCTACGCCCGGCTTAGTAACCGAATTGCAGGTACCCTGCCATGGGGCGCGGGCGGCTCGCGCGCATTCAATGCCTCTTGAAGGAAAAAGAGAATTATTATGGAGCGCGGGCGGCTCGCCCGCTCAACACCACTCAAGATCAAGAAACCATGACCAAACTTATCTCCTCAACACTTCTACTTCTTTCCCTCTCGGCGCTCTTATTCGCGCAACAAACACCCACTTCCCGAAATAAGAAATCGAAGCGGTACTCCAATTCCTTACAGGCCGTCGTAGTGACGATGCCAGGTTGGGACGACGTTCACGGCACAGGACAGCTCTTTAAACGCAGCACAATTTTTTCGAAATGGCGCAAGGTTGGCGAGGCTTTCCCCGTCGTCGTCGGTCGTACCGGCCTTGCCTGGGGCGTCGGACTTCACGAAGTGCCCACCGATCTCGGTGGAGGCGCGATCAAAAAGGAAGGTGATGGAAAATCTCCTGCTGGAGTGTTTGCATTGAGTGGTGCATTCGGGAGGGGGCCGAAGCCGCGGGGAACAAAGTTGTCATTTCTGCGGATAAACACATCGACTGAATGTGTCGACGATGTCACTTCACGGCACTACAACTCAAGCCTAGACCGAAAGAGTATTGCCAGTGCCGATTGGAGCAGTTCCGAAAAGATGTTTGATATCACTCCCGAGTATGACCTCGGAGTCTTCGTCGATCACAATCCGACTCGCACGCCGAGTGTCGGCTCATGCATCTTTCTGCATATCTGGACCGATCCCGGAACACCTACGGCGGGCTGTACATCGATGTCACGCAAAGATGTGGAACGGATTCTGAACTTCTTGGACCCAAGAAAGCGGCCCGTGTTGATTCAAATGACTGAGAAGGAATTCGGGCGCTTCAAAATGAAATTCTTTCCCACTTCCTAAACCCACTCTTCCTTCCCCGACCTCCTAGACTTACTAGACTTCCTAGACTTCCCCGACTTCCTCAGACTTCCTAGACTTCCTCAGACTTCCTCAGACTTTTCATCACAGATTTCCCGATACGAACAAAACCTACAAGCGGTGATTGAAGGTGTCGCGGCAAAGTCACCTTCCCTTATTCCCGCCACTATTTTTTTCGCAGTCTCATCGAGGCCCATTAGCTCGTGGGATTCAAAACGGTGCAACTCTTCATGTCTCAAATACGCGAGATAACCCTTACTCTTGCCCAATGCCTTGGTGTACGCCCAAATCTGGAGCTTGTGATGCTCGGGCTCCATTTCTTTGTCAGTCTTGTAATCGAGAACAAAGTCATCTCCAACGGCATCGGCAACTCCAGTGAGGATAAGACCGTCGACCTCGAGTGACAGATCAACCTCTTTGGAGGCGATGCACCCATTGACCTCTTTGAACTCCGCATGAGATCGAAACACATTTGCAAAATCAATTGCAGTCTGCGTCTCTTCATCCGTCATGCCTGCCACGAGGCGTCGGAGGGCATCGGGATCTGTAATTTCTTTTTCGAGCGCGAGATGGGTCAATGTTCCGAGCCTCGCCGCGCCCGTTCCACCCTCACCGATTCCAGGATGTCCGTCGACATATTTGTATTTGAAAAGTTTCGGACATCGCTCGTAGTCACCAAGACCGGTCACCCGAACGGTAGAGATGCTCGGCTTTAAGCCCTGCGTCTGGATAATGGATGGAGCTGCGAAATCGTCCGGTAGACCGGGCTGTGGAGGAAGGGCGTCCTTCTCTTCAAATGGGATTAATTTTTCAGCAACCCCCGCCTTCTCGAGTCCGGGCCACAGAACACCCAAATCCATCGACTTGGATTTGGTCTCGATTGCCTCGGATTTCGATGAGGCCGAAAGAATTATTTTTTCCTTCGCGCGGGTGAGAGCAACATAGAGGACCCGTCTTCTCTCATCATCTTCCTTCTCCTGCTTTGCATTCGAAATCAACGTATAGATTGCCGGGGTGACTTCCTCGCCTTCACCATTGTCAATCTTGAAGGCAACCCCCAAGTTGGCGTCCACAAGAATCTTTCCCTTGGTGTTGTTGCCTTTTCTTGTCAA
>CAXRBW010000233.1:0-2014 GCA_964228775.1 Pyrinomonadaceae bacterium
CCGAACCAATAACTGGGTCCACGCGCATGAAATCGGGAACCGCTCAAAAGCTCGTCCTCAACACGATTTCAACTGTGACCATGGTCAAACTGGGATATGTCAAAGGAAACAGGATGACCAACGTCAAGCCTGCGAACATAAAGCTTCGCGAACGCAGCGTCAGAATACTCGCCTCGGAAACGGGCATTTCCCCAGAGGAAGCAGAGACACTTTTTGTGGATGCGGGTGAAGACCTGCGAGTCGCACTTGTCATGAAGCGGTCGGGTGCCCCGCGCGAAATATCCCTCAAAACACTTGAGGAAAAAGGGTATGTCATCGAAGCCGCGGTCGCCAAGATTAATACGAAAGCCTGAGCTCTTTGGGACGGCAGAAACCTTGGATATCCTCTAGCGAAAAGATATGCAGACACTCGACCTGATCATCATCTTCGGATACCTCATCGGCGTGACCGCATTCGGCGTCTGGTTCTCGGGCAGGCAAAAAACCACTGAGAACTATTTCGTCGGTGACAGAAGTGTGCCGTGGTGGGCAATCGCGATGTCGATCGTTGCAACCGAAACCAGCACGATCACTTTCATCTCGGTTCCGGGCATCGCTTTCGCGAAGGGTGGGAACTTTCAGTTCCTTCAACTCGTCATGGGATACATGCTCGGCAGGATTGTCATCTCCCTCCTGTTCATCCCGATGTACTTCAGGGGAGAGCTCCAGACCGTCTACCAGCTCCTCGGTCAAAGATTCGGTAATCGGGTGAAGATGCTCGCCTCCGCGCTCTTCGTCATCATGCGAAACATCGCCGATGGAATCAGGCTTCTTCTGACTGCAATCGTGCTCGCCGCCGTCTACACCGCTTTCAAGCCGGAGACACCGGTCGAGACGGTCGTCATCGGCTCTGTCATCCTCCTCGGCGTGGTGATGATCATCTTCACCTATTACGGCGGGATGGAGGCCGTCATGTGGGTCGAGGTCGTTCAGCTTCTCATCTACGTCGGCGGTGCCGTCGCCGCGGCGGTCGTCATCGCACAGCAAGTCGATGGTGGATTTTCAGGGGCATTGGCGCTCGGCTCGGAGTTCGACAAATTCAATTTCATAGATTGGGGCATCAGGGAGACGAGGTACTTCATGCCAGTCCCATTCACCTCGAGCGGCATTGGATTCTCTCTTCCACTCGATCTGACAAAGACATTCACGTTCTGGGCGGGCGCGATTGGCGGTTGCTTCCTGACGATGTCGACGCACGGCACCGACCAATATCTCGTCCAGCGCTATCTCTGCACCAACAAGCCGAAGAGCGCTTCGATCGCGCTCCTCACATCGGGTGCCGTCGTGTTTGCGCAGTTCATCGGCTTCCTCATCATCGGAGTCCTGCTCTTCGCCTTCTACCAGCCGTTCGAAAATCCCGGCTATCAGGCTGCGGCGGCAGGCAGTGCCTTCCCTTTTCCGGGCGGTGACACGGTCTTCCCCGACTTCATCACGAAATCGATGCCGAGCGGACTTTCAGGGCTTGTCGTCGCGGCGATTTTCGCAGCAGCACTTTCGAGCTCGCTCAATTCAATCGCGGCGACTTTCGTCAACGATCTTTACAGACCGTTCAGCCCTGCGGCCGATGACCGCAAACTCCTCAGGCTTTCACATTGGCTGACGCTGATCTTCGGCATTGTGCAGATAGTTGTCGCACTCGCGGTGATGAAGCAGCAGCGAAGCGCGCTCGACTCCGCCCTCTCGGTGGCGTCGCTCATCAACGGTCCGGTGCTCGGAGTTTTCTTGGTGGGAACTTTTCTAAAGCGTGCAAAGGAGAGACATGCGCTTGTGGGAATGATTGTGAGCATCGTGTTGATGTCGTTCCTGCTGTATGTTGAATTCTCAAAACGCTTCGGCCTCGTCCCATCGGCGACACCGATTGCTTGGCCCTGGTATGTACTCATCGGCAGCTCGGTCACGTTCCTCGTGACCTATCTCGCAACCGTTCTGCTTTCACCAAAAAGAAATGAAATCAAAGCTTAGTGCAGTCCTACTT
>CAXRBW010000234.1:0-2679 GCA_964228775.1 Pyrinomonadaceae bacterium
TGGTTGGCCGACACCGATATCCAAGAGCCCGTGCAAGATATGTCGTTCACTCCCGGGAGTTTCTGGTTTCTGATTGCAATCTAAGGCTGAGAGAGCGTCTTTGGAACTTTTCGGACCACGAGGCACGACGTGATTGGCTGGTCAAGGAAAAGGGTATCAAGGGACTTGGCTACAAAGAGGCAAGTCATTTCCTGCGGAACGTAGGTTTCAAAGGATATGGCATTTTGGACAAGCACATACTTCGCAGCCTCTGCGAACTCCGATTGATTCCAGAGCCGAAACCCCCAACGACCAGGACTCGATATCATCAGATTGAGAACCAGCTGCGCCTACTGTCGAAGAGAACCGGGATTGATTTTGATGAGCTCGACCTTGTATTGTGGTCTATGAAGACCGGTGAGATTCTGAAGTAAACCTCCAAGCTCAATGGATCACATGAAAGCTTTTGTGAATCCCCTCAAACGCCATGCGGTCACCGCCGTGACCGTTCTCGCCATGGCTGTAGCAACATCTTTCGCCCAATCAAGCACTAGACAAAACAGCCCGATTCCGACTGCGCTGACACCGGACCAGGCCCGCTTGCAGATAAAATCGGCAAGAAAAAGCTTCAGAAAGGGACGGATTGATTTGGCCGAGGAGACCCTCCGAAGGCTCGTCACAGATCAGCCGGAAAACCCTGCAGCAAAGTCTGAGCTTGCCTTCGTGCTTCTCAAGCAAAGGAGATTCAGGGAGGCGTACGACCTCGCATTCCAGTCAGTCAAGATCGATCCGAAGAATGCATATGCATTCGCAGTTCTGGGCAAAGTGTTTCTAGATTCGGGCGACTTGCAGCAGGCCAAGATACTTTTCGCCAACTCACTCAAGCTTAGGGCGAAAGAGCCGCTCGCATGGGCCGGCTTCGGTCTCATAGATTTCTATGAGAACCGGATAGACGATGCGCTGGAGAAATTAGAGATTGCTGCATTCATCGATTCCTCAGAGCCAGACTATTTCTTTTCCTTGGGACAAATCGCCGCGCGAGCAGAGAAGTATCAGGAGGCTGCGACCGCATATGAGAGATTTTTACTTCTTGCACCGTCAAGCGACCGCGAACGGGTCCAAAGAATTGAGGGTCTCATTCGCTTTCTGAAATTCCTTGGCGGCCGGACCTCAATCTACGATGTCGACCGTGGCGACGGAGCGGTAAGCTTTGAGTTGGTCCGCGACAGACCGGTCGTCGTAGTCCGAGTCGGCAACGGTAAGGTGCCAATGAAATTCGTGTTGGACACCGGTTCCGGCATCACCGTCATTTCTCAAAAAGCGGCCAAGCGCCTGGGCCTTAAACCGATAACGAAAGGCGGCATGGCCCGCGCCATCGGCGGATCAGGCAAATTTGAGATTGTTTATGGATTTGTCCGGTCGATGGACATCGGCGACGCGAGAGTCCGAAACATTCCTGTTTACATCCGTGAATTCCATGAGACCAGCGACGAAATTGATGGATATATCGGTCTTTCGCTGATCTCGAAATTCCTCACGACAGTCGACTATGGTTCGAAGAGATTATCCCTCGTTCAAAAAAAGTCGATTGATGAGACTTCGGATGCAGATTCACCGATTCTTCCCTTGCGTCTTACCTCGAGTGGATTTTTAAGTGGTGAGGTCCATCTCGAGGGCATTGAATCGCCGTTCAATTTCATTGTGGACACCGGCGCAAGTGTGAGTGTCATTACTCCGCAGGTTACAGCGCTCGAGGAGCTGAACTCTTATCTGAGAGATGAAAGAATGCGGGTTGTTGGTGCTGCGGGTGTTATCGAAGATGTGAGATCGTTTATCCTTCCCAAAATGACTTTCGGTCCCCATTCGGTCAAATCGGTTCGTGCCATTGAGCTCGATTTGGAAATAATAAACGAAGCATCGGGATTCAGGCAGACCGGCATACTCGGTGGAAATTTTCTCAAGAATTACAGAATCACCTTTGACTTCCAGAAATCGAGAGTTGTTTTTACGCCCATTCTGCCGGCTTCCTAAGAACAGGTGATTTTGACCACACCTCACCCACGACCTACTATTCTCAAATAGGTCCCTCCACCAAATTCCCTATGAAAAGACTTTTCCGATATCTTTCTGCGCTGCTGATTATTGCCGTGATTGGTGTTGTGGCAGCCGTACTCGGAAATCATTATTGGACCCATCGGTTCGATCCGCTCATCACAAAACATGCGAAGGCGTTCGATATCGATGAAAGATTGGTTTGGAGTGTCATCTATGAGGAAACCTTTTTTCGAGAATGGAAAATCGGAGCGGATGATGAAATCGGCCTGATGCAGGTCACACCAACGGTCGTCAGAATTTGGGCCAAAGCGGCGGGATCGAAGGAACAACAGGACAAGGCAATTTCGGATGTCAGAGGGCTCGTCTCAGATCCTGATTTGAACATTGAGGTCGGCTGCTGGTATCTCGATAAAGTGCGACAGCGATACAAGGGGTATCCCGCAGAAACCGCAATGGCACTCGCAGCCTACAACGCGGGCCCTAGCCTAGTAGTCGATTGGCCCGCAGATACCGATCCTTCACAGATTTCTGAGAAAGATTTCATAGACCATATTGAAATCCAATCCACACGTAACTATGTGAGTTCTATCCTCGAGCGATACAAAGGCGAGATCGCCTCCAAGAAATGAAAAAGATTCTTACAGC
>CAXRBW010000235.1:0-5952 GCA_964228775.1 Pyrinomonadaceae bacterium
CGTCAACTGGTGCCCACGCGACAAGACTGTGCTCTCTGACCTCGAGGTTAAAGAAGAGACGAAGAAGGACGGCAAATTAGTCCACCTCAGATATCCGATCAAGGGCACGGACGCGGTAATAACCGTCGCAACGACGAGACCCGAAACGATGCTCGGGGACACGGCCGTCGCCGTCAATCCGGAAGACGAGCGTTACTCGAAGTTCATAGGATCGGAAATCGAACTGCCGCTGACGGGCAGAACGATAAAAATCATCGCGGATTCATACGTCGATTCGAGCTTCGGTACGGGGGCGGTCAAGATAACTCCGGCTCACGATCCGAACGATTACGAGATAGGAATGCGTCACGGTCTCGAGCAGCTCGTCATCATGAACGACGATGCGACGATGAATTCGAATGCGGGTCCCGAATTTGAGGGACTTGACCGGTTCAAGGCCCGCGAAAAAGTCATTGAGAGATTCGACGAGCTGGGACTTTTGGACAAGGTCGAAGATTACGAGATCGCGCTGCCCGCCTGCGAGAGATGCAAAACCATCCTCGAACCGATGCTCTCCGAGCAGTGGTTCGTGAAGATGGACGAGATGCGTGATCTCGCCTTGGAACTGATGCGAGATGAATCGATACCTCGCTTCTCGCCCGAGATCCCACATAAAAAGGTCTATACGAGTTGGCTCGAGAACCTGAAGGATTGGACGATATCCCGTCAGCTGTGGTGGGGTCATCAGATACCTGCCTGGTATGACCGCGATGGAAATATTTTTGTCGCAAGAAGCGAGGCTGAGGCGAAAAAGAAGGCGGGCACAGAAGAGCTCACACAGGACGAAGACGTGCTCGACACCTGGTTCTCATCGGCGCTGTGGTCATTCTCGACGATGGGCTGGGACGGTTCGAAAGACAAATCAGGCGACCTCGCCGCTTTTCATCCGACAAATGTCCTGGTGACAGGTCGTGACATCATATTCCTTTGGGTTTCAAGAATGGTCATGACTTCGATGAAATTCGTCGGAGAGAAGCCGTTCAGTGACGTCGTTGTGACGGGCACGGTCCTCGACAAGAACGGGCAGAGGATGTCGAAGACCAAAGGAAATGGCATCGACCCCCTCGATGTATTTGAAAAATACGGAGTCGACGCGACACGAATGACGCTTGCAGGTTCGGCGACGGGTGCCGACTTCGCATGGCGGGACGAGCGGGTTGAATCATTCAGAAACTTCGCCAACAAAATCTGGAACGCGACAAGATTTTGTCTGCTTAATTCAGACGGGGCACAGGTCGATCATTCGTCATTGCTGTTCTCAGAAGGGTCGGTCGCCGACAGGTGGATTCGCTCGAGGCTGAACCGCACTGCAATCGAGGTCAACAGGGCCCTTTCTGAATATCAGTTCCATGAAGCGGTGCAGTTGCTTTATCACTTTTTCTGGGATGATTTCTGCGACTGGTACATCGAACTCGCCAAGGACGAGATAACCTCGGCCGAGGCTGGTCCAGCGAGAGACGCGGCAAGAACCCGCATCATCACTATCATTGAAATTGCACTCAGAATGCTGCATCCGTTCATGCCCTATTTGACGGAAGAGCTTTGGCTCAAACTGCCCGGTACATCAAATGAGTTGAACCACGCGGCCTATCGCAGCGCGACCGCGACAATCATGTTGACGGAATTTCCGAATGGAAACGCGTCGATGATTGATGAATCTGCCGAAGCCGAGATGGGCGCGGTGATCGAATTGATTTCTCGTGCAAGGAACATCAGGGCAGAGATGAATATCAAGCCCTCGGACCGCATCACACTCCATGTCGCATCCGGCCCGCAGCAGAAAATGGTCTTCGCTGCGAATGAGTCTCAGATCTTAAAACTCGCCAAGGCATCCGAGCTGAAGATAGAAGATGCTGTTTCGGCACCGAAGGCCTCGGCTAGAGGGGTGCTGACGGGCGGTGGCGAGCTGGCAGTGCCACTTGAGGGTCTCATCGATTTTGGTAAAGAGGCGGAGCGCCTTGCGGGGCAACTTGATAAATTGAAGACAGAGAACGAACGCCTTGCGGGACAGCTTTCGAACAGCAACTTTGTCGAGAGGGCACCCGCAGAGAAAGTCCAAGAGATCCGTGACCGTGTTTCTGAAATAGAGACGCAAATGGCGGCGCTCAAGCTCAACCTTGAAGCCCTGAGGTGACCGTCCTAAGCAATATCCGTATGAATGTTCTTGAAAACAGTGAAGTCCTTGCCGACATCGGAGCGTTTCTCGCCGAAGATCTTGGTCGCGGCGATATCACGACCCAAGCGATAGTTTCCGCCGAGGTGAGAGGCCAAGGCAGATTTCTTGCAAAAGAAGATCTAGTTATCTGCGGGTTGATGGTCGCAGAAGCAGTCTTCGTCCATCTCGATCAGGAGAATCCAGAACTCGAGAGCATGTTTCAGGACGGCGATGAAGTTCGCAAGGGAACCGTCTTCGCCACAATCAAAGGCTATGCCGATGTCCTGCTCGCGGGCGAACGGGTCGCATTGAATCTGATTCAGCGGATGTCGGGCATCGCAACCTTGACGAGACAGTTTGTTCGCGCCGTCGATGGAACGAGCGCCGTCATCGTCGACACGAGGAAGACGACACCAGGTCTGAGAATGCTCGAAAAATACGCAGTCACCGTCGGCGGCGGAAGAAACCACCGCATGGGACTGGATGACGCGGTTTTAATCAAGGACAACCACATCGCCCTAGCGGGCGGTATCACTGAGGCGGTTCGTCTAGCAAAGGACCGCGTCGGTCATCTGCACAAGATCGAGGTCGAGGTGGTGAATTGGGCGCAGCTTCGAGAAGCCATCAACGCGGGCGCCGACATCGTGATGCTCGACAACCAGACACCCGAAGAAGCTGCAAAGCTCGTTGAGATGTCGCGCGATCTGAATCCAAACGTAATGATTGAGGCTTCAGGCGGGATGGACCTCGAGAATGTCAGGCGTTACGCCGAAGCCGGAGTCGACCTGATCTCGGTTGGAAAATTGACCCACTCAGCACGCAGTGTCGACGTAAGTTTTAAAATCAATACGATTTAAAACCGTAACAGGTGAAAGAAAAGTGAAAAAAGGCCGCGTGTGCGGCCTTTTCATTTTTGCTACCCCGAGTCTCATCTGTCACTGATCACGCTTTCGATCTTTTACCGAAGCAATCCAAATAATTGAAATTCCCAAGGCGATCGTGCAGGCAACGCCCGCCTCGAGGCCGTATTGACCTCCTGAAATCCAGGCAGGACCGTTATCGGTTGCGACAAGCAGGGAATTTTGTGAGAACTGAGCAAGTCCGCTGACAGGGAGACCGAATATCGGCCCCTGCAACCAGTTCCAGATGAAATGCATGCCGAAGGGGAGCCAGAGAGAGCCCGTACGGAAATACGCGAGACTGAACCAAACACCAGCGAGCGCCGTGTTCAGCGTGCCGAAGCCAAAAAGTTCGGCATTCGGATTCGAAAGATGCGCGAACGCGAAAAATGAAGAGGTTGCGATGACGGCCAGCCAGGCATAGGAACGGCCGGAGCGTTCCAATGTCTGGAGAACATAGCCCCTGAAGAGAACCTCCTCCATCAGGGCCGCGGGCAGCAGAAGTAGCATTGACGAGAGAACAGAATGGGTAATGAGGGGCACCGCGGCGATGCTCGGAGAAAAGCTGACGGCACCTGTTGTGGCGCTGGTTGCAACTGCAATGATTAAAGCAACGGCGCCAAGCAATAGACCCTTTAAGAAATCAGCCAATCCTTGCTTGTCAGGCGTGATGCCCAGTGCCTTTGCAGTAAGTCCCTCGAACCATAGTAGGCAGAGCCAGCCGCAGGTGAGTGTTACGGCGATCAGAAAGATATTGGAAGCGGCGGCAAGTAGTAGAAAATGTTCTTCGCCGAGGACAACACCTGACTTCATTGCGAGAAACGAGATGATGATGCTGGTCATCGTCACCGAAATCAGCAGAAATGGAAGATAGACCGCAATCCGCCAGCCGCCGCGCAGCTTTTTGTCAGCGCCGAGAAAGATATCTTTTATATTCATGAGCGGACCAAGTGTAATTGAGAAATTCAATGTTTCAAAGGGCGAAAAAGGCTAGTGTTGCTTTTATGCTACACTCTTTTTCATGTCAAAAGAGGGGTCCCCAGCACGAAGGAGGACGGTCCTATGGGCGCTAGGCGCAGTGACCGCACTTCTTCTTACATTGCTGATACTTCTGCAGTCCTCGAATCTGTGGAAGACGCTCGCAGTTGAATCTGCGAGCGACACACTCATCCTCTACGCGCTTTCATCCCTGAACTTCTTTGCTTTCGTCATTTTTGGATTCATCTTTCTCCGCAATTTGGTGAAGCTCAGTCGTGAACGGCGGGCACTCCAAATCGGATCGAAATTCAAATCACGCCTCTGGTTCTATTTCGTCGTGGTCAGCGTACTGCCAATCATGGCCATGGCCGTCTTCTCATATCTCTTTATGAATCGCGCAATCGAGCGTTGGTTCACGCAGATTCCCGAGGATGTGGTCAGAGAGGCCAGGCTCATGCAGGAGGGCGCGATTCGAGATCAGCGCGCCAAGCTCGATGAGACGGTCAAGATGCTTGCAACGCTCATCGATGGAAGAGAGAGTGAGGTCTCGCTTGCGAAGCTGGGTGAAGCGGGAGACCTAGCATGCATCGAGATTTCAGATGCGTCAGGGAAGCGCATCGCTTCATGGGAGGGTGCGACTGAGAGTGCATTCGCAAAGGAGCTCCAAGAGACTTTGAATATTGTCCATGCGGGCGGCACGGCTCCATCGCTGACCGATGGCAAGGGCTTTGATGCCGCCTCGGCTCAGCTTTCCCGAGGGCGCACTCTGACCATCATCCCCCACCGTTTTGAGGCTGATGACGTGGGCGTCGTCGCTGAAAAATCACTCTCGGAATTCGACAAACTAAAAGACAAGCAATCAACAGTTCGTCAGATCGGATTTCTGACCCTCGGAGTGCTGACCTTTCTCCTGATTTTTTCTTCCAGTTGGATCGCTCTCCATGTCGCGAGGGGCCTGACCGTTCCAATCAAAGCATTGGCCGAAGCGGCAGACGAGCTTGCACGCGGAAAGTTGGGGCAGCGTGTCGAGACCTTTGCAGATGATGAATTGGCACTACTCGTTCAATCATTCAACGCGATGTCATCGAAGATCGAATCGAGTGCAGCAGAACTTGATGAACGTCGGCGGTATATCGAGACGATACTTCAGTCACTCTCGACCGGCGTTGTTTCCTTCGATGGAGATGGCAGGGTCGCGACAATCAACAAGGCAGCGCGTCGCCTTTTTAAGCTTGAGGATGCGGATTTTTCTGGCTGCACACTCGAGCAGGTCGCAGGTGACGAGAACGCCAAGGTGCTTGAAAGATTATTTGGGCGAGCGCGCCGCATCGGCTTTGCAAGTGAAAACATGCTGATCAAGGCCGACGTCAGCGGTCAGAGTTCCGCGACCCAGGTCGCCGCGACGGTTTCAGCATTGCCCGAGAACGAGAGTGGTCAAATAGGAGTCGTTCTCGTCATGGAGGACCTCTCAGAGCTCATCGCCGCCCAACGAGCCTCGGCTTGGCAGGAAGTCGCCCGCCGTATGGCGCATGAAATTAAGAATCCGCTGACTCCGATACAGCTTTCGGCAGAACGCATCGCCAAAAAATTCGAAGGTGTAGATCCCGTAGTGACTGAATCGACGGATACGATTGTCCGCGAGGTGGCCTCACTCAAGGAGATGGTCGACGAGTTCTCAAGATTTGCCCGACTGCCCGAAGTTAGGCTTGGCAAGGGTAGTTTGAATGAAGTGATCAAGAACGCTGTCGCTGCGTTTGAAGGACGTGATGTTGAAATCCGGGTGGAGCTAACGGACACCCTCCCCGAAGTCAATCTCGACGAGGAACAGTTGAAGCGTGTGTTTGTGAACCTCATCGAGAATGCACACACGATGTCGACCAG
>CAXRBW010000236.1:0-2585 GCA_964228775.1 Pyrinomonadaceae bacterium
GTTAGAGCAGCGGACTCATAATCCGTTGGCTGTAGGTTCGAATCCTACCGGGGGCACCAGCATAAAAGGGTCCGTTTATGCGGACCCTTTCTCTTTTCAATTTCTCGGGAGAGTTTGGAAAGCAATCATTCTGGGCGCCGATATTCACGGTCTATCGCAGATATTTTTTCTACCCTTTTAATATGTCGCTTTTCCGAAATTTCAGATGAAAGAAATACTTTGACGATCTCACAGATTTCATCAAATGTGTTCTGGCCTGCGCCAATGGTAAGCACGTTCGCACCGTTATGTTCGCGAGAGTTCTTGGCAAGCGCCGCATTGTAGCAGGCCGCCGCTCGAACACCTGGAATCTTGTTCGCAGTCATCGCACTGCCGATACCCGCCCCGTCAATGACTATCCCGACCTCAACCACTCCCTCGCCAACTGCCTTTGCGACTGCATGTGCATGATCCGGATAGTCGACCGCATCATTTGAGTCAGTTCCGAAGTCACGAATGCTAAGTCCGCTTTCTGTGAGAAACATCTTAAGTCTTTCCTTGAAAGCGAACCCTCCGTGGTCGGACCCAATTGCGACGGAGCGAACTTTGATGGTTGGAATTCTGGAACTCTTCTTAACTAGTATCAGACTTTTTGACTCGACGATGTCGCGAGCCAATGGAGTGAGTTTGGCAGACTCGGAGATTCGAACCCGCGACCCCGTCTCGAGCCCCTTAAGATCGTCCTCAGTGATTAGTTGCTTTGCCGATTCGTCCCGGTCGAATGCCCGCTCCGCTTTTTCTCGGAGAGAATTGACCACGACGTGCTCTGGCATTGACTCACCCGCCTGAGACGACGAGATGTGAGATGGTGTTTTGGGCGAAGAAGAGGGAGTCGACAGCACCTGTCGCACCATGTCACGAATCTTGTCTCTAAGTTCTGCCCGGTCTGTCATTTCAGTTCAAGATGCTTGTCTCTTTATTGCGATTGAAATAGTATTTCCTAAACTTATATCAATCAAATCAACCCAGCTAGGTGGCTTTAAGTAGATGCAGTCAGAGTTCGGCAATACGAATTTGGAGATACTCTTCACGGAGCAACAGATAGGAGAGCGAGTCGCCGAGCTGGGGCGTCAAATCACCGAAGATTATAAAGGAAAGGATTTGGTCCTCATCGCCGTGCTCAAGGGGTCGTGCGTGTTCCTTGCGGATCTGATGCGGAACATTGACCTGCAGATGAACATCGATTTCATGGCGGTCTCCAGTTACCGTGATGAAACGGTCAGTTCAGGTGATGTCGAAATCCTCAAAGATCTCCATCATCCTATCCGAGACAAGGATGTCATCGTTTGTGAGGACATTATCGACACCGGTCTGACTCTTTTTCGATTGACTGAAATTCTTTCATCGAGAGGACCGAAATCGCTCCGCATTGCGACATTGCTCGACAAGCCGGAGCCTCGGATAAAAAAGGACCTTAAGGTCGATTACACGGGCTTTACGATTCCGAACCGCTTCGTCGTGGGCTATGGTCTTGATGCCGCCAACAGATTTCGCAACTTGCCCTTCATCGCCGTGGTAAAGGACCCCGCGCTGCTTTAAAGCCCTTGTTTAGGGCTCAAATCGCAACAAAACACCCCACTAACTAGGTGAACCCGAAAGAAGTTTTTATAATCTTCTTTTCGCGTTTCGTGAGTATTTTTTAGGTTGAGGACTAAAGCATTGGCTGAAAAATTCGATGTAGTGATTATTGGAGCTGGTCCCGGCGGTTACGTTGCCGCCGTTCGTGGTGCCCAGCTTGGCTTGAAAGTGGCGATCGTCGAGAAGGAAAAAGACGCAAGACTCGGCGGAACTTGTGGGCTTCGCGGCTGTATCCCGACCAAGGCCCTTCTGAATGCCGCACATCTCTATGAGAAAGCGGGTCACTTTGAGCAATTCGGGCTCACCGTCAAGGGACTCGGCTACGATTTCGAGAAGGTACAGAAATATAAATCAGACGTTGTGGCGAAGAATTCAGCCGGCGTGTCGTATCTGATGAAGAAGAACAAGATCACCGTCTTCAACGGATTTGGCAAAATCGCAGGAAAAGGAAAAGTCGAAGTCGCCCTTGCTGACGGTAAAAAAGAGACCGTTGAAACCAAAAATATAATCATTTCGACGGGCTCCGTCGTGAGACCCATTCCAGGATTCGAAGTCGACGGTAAGCAGGTCGTCAACTCCGATCAGATTCTTGAATTGAAGGAAGTCCCGAAATCTCTTATCGTCCTCGGCTCTGGTGCCGTCGGTGTGGAATTCGCAAGCGTTTATTCGCGCTTCGGCTGTGACACCACGGTGGTCGAGTTGATGGACCGAATCGTTCCGCTCGAAGATGTAGAGGTCTCCAAGGAGCTTGAAAGATCATTTAAAAAGCGAGGTATCAAATGCCTCACCGGCACCAAGATGGAGAAGCTTGAGAAGAGCAAAAAGGGCGTCAAGGTGATCGGCAAGGACTCAAAGGGAGCGGAGGTCTCGCTTGAAGCTGAAATGCTTCTTGTGGCGATAGGTCGCATGCCTTACATCGAAAATCTCGGTCTTGAAAAGACAAAGGTGGTCGTGAATCCGAGAGGCAC
>CAXRBW010000237.1:0-2573 GCA_964228775.1 Pyrinomonadaceae bacterium
TTTCTTCCCGAGGCACAGATAGATATTCTTCTCGAGGATTGGGTCGCGCCAGTACTAAAAGGCTCAGATTTGGCAGTCAACGTCATCCCAGTGGGGAAGTCTTTCGGCAATCGCATATCTGTCGCAACGAAACTCTTTTCAGCGGATTACGACGTCGCTTTCAACTTACACGGTGGCCCAACTTCAACCTTTTTTGTATTAGCCTCAGGTGCCACCGAGCGCATCGGTTACAGCCATTACCAATATAAATTCTTATACACACAGATACTTTCGAGTTCGTCCGACTTCTGGAAAAGAGAAGACACGCATTCTGTTGAGCAGCAACTTGCCCTATTAGGTCATGTCGGAGTGCCGGTCTCAGATCTTCCAGCAACCACTCTCGGAATTGAACAGACCGCGCTCCAATCCATCAAATCGAAACTCGAGGGTGTCGGAGACTTTGCCTTAATGCATCCTGCGGCTGCGTTTGAGACCAAGCAGTGGGACGTTGGAAAGTTTGTGCGCGTCGCGGAGTTTTTATACGAGAGAGGGATCACGACGGTTGCAACAGTCGCAAAGAAGGAGCGGGCGATTCTCGATGAGCTAATCACCTCATCAAAGATTCCGATAATCGGTTTTGACGACTTGACACTCCCCGAGGTGACGGCGCTAGCATCGCGGTCAAAGATTTTCGTCGGAAACGATTCTGGAATCGCCCATATCGCCGCGGCAGTCGGCGTTCCGCCGGTCGTTATTTTTGGGTCATCGAATGTCTCTCATTGGAGGCCGTGGGGTCCAGGTGGTCTGCCCAATGGAGAGGTGGTCCGCGAAACATTCCCCTGTCAGCCATGCCCTGGTTACACATGCGGAGAATATGGTGACTCAAGATGTATAACCACGGTCTCCGCCGATTCGGTTATCTCCGCCATAAACCGCATCTTGACCGCAACTGCTTGAGATCCGAGGCCTCCATGACCTCAAAATGATGGGGTATGGAAAATAGCTGAAATCCGCTAAATGCCCGAAAAATCAAGGGTTTCAGCGATCTTTTCTTGACTTGAGAACCCCCGAACCCTAATATCTATCGTTTCGGCTCTGTAAGCCTAGGGTCGCAGTGCGCCTGTTTGAAAACCTTGCTTCGGACCCATTCTGAACTGATTTACCGATGTTCGAATCTCTATCCGACAAGCTCAAGCGTACGCTCAAGAACCTTCGAGGTCAGGGAAAGCTGACCTCGGAACACGTCGACTCCGCCCTCCGTGAAATCCGGATGGCTCTGCTTGAGGCCGACGTTAACTACAAGGTCGCTAAAGACTTCGTAGAAGCGGTACGACAAAAGGCCGAAGGCCAGGAAGTTTGGCAAGACCTCAAGCCTCATGAACAGGTCGTCAAGATCGTCTACGACGAGCTTGTGGCTCTCATGGGTGGCTCATCGTCGAGCTTGGTGTTCTCAAAACAGACCCCAAGCGTCGTTTTGATGGTAGGCCTCCAGGGTTCGGGTAAAACCACCTCGTCGGGAAAAATCTCGCGGTGGTTGAAAAAGAATCAAGACAGGAGTCCTTTGTTGGTCTCTGTCGATGTTTACCGCCCCGCTGCGCGGGAGCAGTTGAAAATTGTAGCCGAAGCAGTCGGCACTCCGATCTTTGAAGACAGTTCTACGAATGATCCCCTGACTCTTGTCAGGAAAGCGATGCGTCAGGCCCAAGACAAAGGGCACGACACACTGATTATCGATACGGCTGGCCGACTCCATGTGGATGACGAGCTCATGTCCGAACTCGAACAGATCAAATCGGAGACAAACCCCGCGGAAATACTGTTTGTCGCGGATGCGATGACAGGCCAAGACGCTGTCCGTTCAGCCGAGCAATTCAATTCGAGATTGAATATCTCCGGGGTTGTGCTGACTAAGATGGACGGCGATACCCGTGGTGGCGCGGCCCTGTCGATCAAACAGGTGACGGGTCAACCGATTAAGTTCGTCGGAACCGGGGAAAAGTACGATGCATTGGAAATCTTTCATCCTGACCGCACTGCCCAGAGAATCTTGGGCATGGGCGATGTGCTCAGCCTAATTGAAGAGGTTCAGAGCAAGATAGATGAGGACGAAGCGCGGAAGCAGATTGAAAAGCTGACGACAGACAGCTTCACGCTCGATGATTTCCGGTTGCAACTCGGACAGTTCAAGAAACTGGGATCGATGTCCAAGGTCATGAAAATGCTCCCAGACGCAATGACAGGTGGGATGCAGTTGACCGATGAACAGTCGGTCCAAATTGAAAATCAGATGAAGCGAACCGAATCAATCATCGATTCGATGACCAGGGCGGAACGTGGAAATCACCGTATCATCGATGCGAGCCGTAAGACTCGTATCGCAAAAGGTTCGGGAAGGACAATCGCCGACATCAACGGACTGCTTCGACAGTACGAGCAGATGAAGGGGATGATGTATCAGATGAACCGCGGTGGCCTGTTTTCCAAGCTTGCAGGAAAAGCGATGGGTGGCATGGCTGGCGGTTTAGGTGGTTTGATCGGCGGTGGTATGCCGGGAATCGGTGGTCCAATCGGGGCTGCTCCGACCAGCGACAATC
>CAXRBW010000238.1:0-3479 GCA_964228775.1 Pyrinomonadaceae bacterium
GTCTGAAGTCTGAAGTTAGAACCCTGAACCGTCACGTAACCGGGGGAGGCATCGAAAATCGCAGTCGCCTCGACGCCATCCAATTTCGTCTGATTCTGTTGGTTCGAACGGCCATTGAAGCGCAAGTCGTTGAAGTTGCCGGTTCCCGTGTTAACGACGCCGGGAGCATTTAGATAAAGCTGAGCGTAGTTGCGGCCATTAACCGGCAATTGCTCCACTTCTTTAGAAGAGATGTTGACACCGAGCCGGTTTGAGCTCTGATCGATCACGGCAGGCTCGGCTTCCGTCGATGCCACGTTTACGAACACCGAGACATCACCAGTCTCAAGTGTGATATTGAGTTCTCTACTTTGACCAACACCGAGTTGCAATGAGTCAATCTTCGTCGCCTTGAAGCCTGGCTGTGAGACAGTAACCGAATACATGCCGGGCGCGAGTTGTGTCAGATTGTAGGAGCCGTCACTAGCACCTGTCGCTGTCCTCGCTGCATTGGTTGAAAGGGAGATGACCTTGACGGTCGCTCCTGGAACCGAGGCTCCATTCGAATCGACGACATTTCCTGAAATAGAAGCGCCGGTCTGAGCGAAGATTGAAGCTCCGACCGATGCGAAGATTGTCACAAAAGAGAGGAACAAGTGTTTAAGTTTCATTACGACTCCTGCTTTGGTTATTTGATTGGATTTCGAAAACATTAGATTTGAGTCGGAATCCAAAGAATTTTTCGGCTGAAAGGAGGAGTCTATGGACTGGGAGTTTCAGGAATGTGAACCGTGGATGAATTGGATGTTAAATTTTACGTCACCAAAATACGGGAAAAGCCCATAAAATCGGGACTTTGTTCCTCCTAGCTGGTCAAATGAATTTAATTTCGCCTGGCAGGTGTAATTTTCGGTAAGGGGGGTAGCTCAGGCGGTATGGCTAAGTTCGTCTTCGAGCAGTTGCCGTTGATACAGATCCGAGTATTCACCGCCAAGCCGAATAAGATCGTCGTGGTTTCCACGCTCGATGATTCTACCGTCTTCCAAAACGCAAATCACGTCGGCATCTTTGATGGTGGAGATTCGGTGCGACACGATGAGTGTGGTTCGATTTTTGCGCACTTGTTTGAGGTTGCTCAGAATGAGTTCCTCGGTGTAGGTGTCGACGGCCGAGAGAGCGTCGTCGAGAATCAGAATTCGCGGATTCTTCATCACCGCTCTCGCTATTGCCGTTCTCTGTTTCTGTCCACCTGAAAGTGAAATGCCTCGTTCCCCAACGAGCTGTTCAAATCCATCGGGAAATCCCTCGATGTCATCGAGTAACCCCGCGACCCTCGCTGCCTCGCGATACCCGGTCTCGTCAGTGGACTTGGAGTCTAATCCGAAGCAGATATTCTCCTTGATGGTGTCGCTGAACAGGAATGTTTCCTGCTGGACGAATCCGATGGCCTGCCTCAGCTTTGCAAGTGGAAAGCGCTGTACCAGGGTTTCGTCGATGAGTAGTTCACCCCGTTCGGTTTCAATGAGGCGCGGAATGAGATGGACCAAAGTAGACTTTCCGCTGCCGGTGCGGCCTACAAAGGCGACTGTCATCCCTTCTTCGATTCGGAGATTAATGCCGTGGAGGACCTGCTTTCCTTCGTATGAGAAGTCGATATCTTTGAACTCGACGGCTCCTCTGATCGGCGGACACTCGGCGGAGATAGCGGAATCTTTGATAGATGGAATGGTATCTAGAATTTCATCGAAGCGTTTTAAACTCGCTGTTCCTCTCTGGTACAGATTGACTACATATCCCAATGCAATCAGATACCAGATCATTCGTTGGAGATAGAGTATGAAAGCGGTGAAATTTCCCGCAGTAATCTCACCCCTTACCGCCATCGGAATTCCAACGGCCATAATGATTACGAAGCCGAGGCCGATGAAAAAGAAAAGAAGTGGACGCATCGCCGCGGAGTACATGGCAAGGTTCACATTTCTCTTGGCGTACTCCTGATTGAGGACCTCGAAGGCTTTTATCTCAGAGCCCTCTCTCGCATAAGCCCTAACTACTCTCACGCCACTTAGATTTTCCTGAGCCCGCGCAGTAATCGCTGAGAAATATTCCTGAATCACCTCAAAACGTTTGTGAACCTGCTCTCCGACAAACTTAACCGTGAATGAAACGAGCGGTAGCGGAATCAACATCAGCAGCGTCAACTTGAGGCTGATGGTCAGCATCAAGGGAATCACTACAAGGAGTGCAAAAACGGCCTGAAATGTGTACAGAATCATCGGCCCCACGATTTGTCGCACCGCCGCTAGGTCATTTGTCGCACGGGCCATCAGATCTCCGACACGGTTACGATGGAAGAATTCCATCGGCTGAACAACGAGCGCATCGTAGAAATCACGCCGCATCTCAAATTCAATGTCGCGCGATGCGTTGATTAAAAGACGTCGTTGCCAGAATAGAAAAACACCACTCGTAAGGTTTGTAATGATAATGAGAGCTGGGTAGACGGCAACCTTTGTCCAAGTGATTCCAGAGGCAAGATCGTCGACTGCGACACCTACCAAGTAGGGGACAATTAGACCAAAGAGCATTGAAAGCAGGATGCAAGAGACACCAAGCGCAACATTTCTCTTGTGGCGGATGAAATATTTTCTGAATCTGCGCAGCTGCTCCATCTCGGAATCAAATTCTGACGTAAGAGGTGATTGCGGTCGCGACCACCTCACCAGTAGAGTCCACGACCTCGGCGTTTATGACAACCATACGTTTTCCTGTTTTTATCACCCTCGCAGTGCATGAAACCTCACCATTGGTGACGGGTCGTAAAAAGTGAACTGTAAGGTCCGATGTCGCTGTTTTCTCTCCCTCGCCGATTACTGTGAACGAGGCGAAGGCGGTTGTGGTGTCGATTAGCGAGGCAATGGCACCACCATGTAGTAGGCCGTGAGGCTGTTTCAGTTCCTCGCGCACTGAAAGTGTTATCGTCGCCATCCCTGACGAAATCGAAGTCATCCGCATCCCGAGATGAGAGGCGTAGGGAACTGTCTCAAATCCTTTCAGCAAACGATCGAAGTACTCCTCAGAGTGTGAACTGTTCTGATTCATCGAGTCGGACCATCCATCAAAAGTTCTACGGTGAATATCACAATCTGATATCATCCAAATTTGTCTTTGCGAACCGTGATTCTAACACACGCAGCAGGTCGCAATCAGAGAAGTCAGACGGTCCAATGCTCTATCTACTTCAGTCAATCTACATCCTCGGTGCCTCATGTCTTATTCCGATGGCACCTTTCCTTTTGCTTCAGGCGAAATGGACAAGAAAGAAGGTGGGCGTCATCCCGCCCGCAGCAGGTGATGTCCGAGGAAGGACATCGGGCGATGGTCCGCTGCGAAAGCTCCTCGTGATTGGAGAGTCTACGGTGGCGGGACTCGGTGCGCGAACGCACAAAGAAGCTCTTTCAGGACAGTTCGCCCGTTTTCTGAGCCAGCTCTTATCTACG
>CAXRBW010000239.1:0-4216 GCA_964228775.1 Pyrinomonadaceae bacterium
CTCAGCACATCGGAACATTGATGAGATGGCGAAAGGAATGGGCAGATTCTATGAAAAAGCGTTTGCCTTAGGTGATGCACGCCTATGTGGCATGAAGAGACAGGCACTCTCGCGTTATCATGCCGTAATTGCGGGCTCTTATTATCACGCTGGCGATTATTCTAAGGCTTTAAGACACTGCATCTCTGGTGTTCTTGAGCGTCCCCTCGTGATAGTTGAATTTCTTTCGGGGAGATTCAAAATGTTCGTCAGCTGATTTCTAGATGACAAAAGCTCTCTACATTTCATATTTCGGAGTACGCGAACCGCTCGTGCAGACTCAAGTACTTCCTTATCTGCGCGAATTAGTAAATGGCGGGGTGGAAATGACTCTTCTCACATTTGAGCCCGCGCACCTGTCTACTGACGAGGGTGAGTTAATAAAGACTGAGCTCCGCGACCAAAACATAATATGGAGAAGGCTGAGATATCACTCTCGTCCAAGGTTACTCGCCACCGCCTTCGATATCTTTACGGGAACTGTCCTCGTTGGTGTTGAAATATGTCGTGGCAACGCTCAGATTATCCATGCCCGCTCCCATGTATCTGCCTTGATTGCGGAGCTCGCGTCATCCCTGACTTCTTGGAAGAAGACAAAGACGATTTTTGATATTCGCGGATTTCTTCCCGAGGAATATGTAGACGCAGGTATTTTGAATCGGGACGGCTTGGTTTATAAGTCCGTGAAGAGGGTCGAAAGATGGCTACTGCGGCGAGCTGACGGTCTAGTAGTACTCACGGAGAGGGCCGCCGCAATAATAAAAAATGAATTAGGACGACTGCTTGAGGACAGCTCAGTCAAACATCTACAAGTAATTCCATGTTGCGTCGATCTCACTTATTTCTCTCCAGTTTCATTCGCAGAAAGAGAGGCGTCAAGGAAAGAACTGAATCTAGAGTCACGATTGGTCATAGCCTATGTAGGCTCGCTTGATGGATGGTATATGACCGACGAGATGTTCGAGTTCCTTTCGTCACTCCGCAAAACCAATGCAAACACCTTCGCCATGATACTTACCCGAGGGGACCGTCTGCGGGTTGTGAAGGCGCTCGAGGCATCTGGTTTTGAGAGTTCCGACTATTTAGTAATGGGGGTGGCACCTAAAGACATCAGAAGATATCTCTCCGCTGCCGATTCAGCGATTTCTTTCGTCAAGCCGACCTATTCTAAGCAAGCATCTTCGCCTACAAAAAATGCTGAGTACCTCGCTTGTGGTCTGCCGATTGTGGTGAATGCCGGAGTTGGAGACACGGATAGCCAGATAGCAACAGACCGAGTCGGCGTGGTTATCAGTGAATTTAGCGAGAGCAGTTTTCAAGAAGCCGCTGGCAACCTTGAGCGATTGTTTAATGAGGGAGAGACTCTTCGGAATCGATGTGTAGCCTCTGCAGAGAAGCACTTTTCTTTGACTGAAGTAGGCGGGCCTAGATATCGGGAACTATATCGGTTGCTTTTGCAGTAAGGTCAATGAAAATACTAGCCCTCTCATCCTATCCGATCGAATCTGCTGCGACGAGGTACCGCGTGGCCCAATACATCGATCCACTAAAATCGAAAGGAATAGAGATCGAGCTGTCGCCATTTCTGACCTCAAATGCATTCGGAGATTTTTATGCATCTGGCAAAGTTGCTTCGAAGAGCGCTGCGATGCTTTTGGGCCTCGCCAAGCGGATTCGTGATGTCGCGAGATGCGGTAGTTTTGACGCTCTGCTTGTGCAGAGGGAGGCAATGCTCTTCGGCCCAGAGATTTTCGAGTGGCTCATCTCAGAGTTACGTGGTCTGCCGTTGATACTCGATCTCGACGATGCAACATATATTCCTTACGAGAGTCCGACGTTCGGAAGGGCAGGGTCCTTGCTGAAAGCTTTTGGAAAGACTGATCGGTTGATTGCGCGCGCTCACACCGTCATTTGCGGCAATCGTTTCATCGCAGAACATGTGACGGCGCGTGGGGGCAGCCCTGTCATCATTCCGACGGTGGTCGACGAGACTGTTTTCAAACCCATCGAGCGAACAGATTCAATTCCCATCATCGGCTGGATAGGCACTCACTCGACATTTCCGATGCTTGAATCACTATTTCCCGTTATGACCCGTATCGCAAAAAAGTATGAGTTCATTCTAAAAGTAGTCGGGAGTGGCCGCAGAGATGTGAAAGTTGAGGGGGTCAAGGTCGAGAATCTAAAATGGAATCTTGACGAAGAGCCAAGACAATTCGCATCTTTGGACATTGGCCTTTACCCGATAGTCGTTTCACCATCGGCGTCGAGTGATTGGATCAACGGTAAATCAGGATTCAAAGCGATCGAATACATGGCGTCGGGAGTGTCGTTCGTGATGTCACCTGTCGGTATTTGCAACGAGCTCGGAGAAGCCGGCATTACGCATCTGAATGCAACCGACTCGGAATCCTGGTATTCCTCTCTCGTCCAACTGCTCGAATCAGCTGAAGTGCGAAGGTCAATGGGAAACGCGGGAAGAATACATTTCTTACAGAACTTCACCCTTTCCCAATGGTCCAATGTCATGGCAGGGACCATTTCCGATTCAGTTAACATCTCTGTTTGAGCCTTCTGTGCTATATTTGGGTCGTTTTTAGTAATGTTGAGACGATATTTTAGTCAACTTCCATAAAAACGGTCCGTGAGTCCCCAGCTGGCGTCCTAACAAGATATGAAATCGCTGACTTTGCCCATAGTTCTGACAATAACTTTCTTGGCTTCTTCCTCGATTGCTCAGACTCTCAATGTCACTGACTTTGGTGCAATTCCTGACGACCAATTCGATGATTCTGCGGGTATTCAGGCTACGGTGAATGCAGCATTCTCAAAGGGCGGCGGCGTGGTTATATTCCCCGAGGGAAAATTCATTCTGCGAGACCAGATAAACATCGTACCGACCCAAGGAGTTGGGTATGATATTTCACTCCGAGGATTTAAAGGTTCTGTAATCGAGGTTTCGGTGGGTCAGAGCAAGGTTGCATTATATGCTGGTAATCTGAACACTTTTGCAGTTGAGGATCTAATCTTCGTCGGCAAGGAATCAAATGCGCCTGAGGATTTTTATGACGCCCGTAGTGTCATTTTCAGCAACTATGTGGAAAACACCATAATTGCGAGGAGCAGTTTTTTTGGACTTGCAACCCGCGCTTCCGATGGAACGCCAACTGGAGTGGTTCATATTGGAAACACGGATGCGAGGATTACCGACACTCGTTTTGACGGAAGTTTGAGTGACTATCCAAGCGGCGGCGTATTGACCGCCGAGGACTTCAGGGGTTTGACGGTCTCCCGTTGCACCTTCATCGACTACGCGAACTTTCAGGGACGGTATCTTTCGAAGTCTACGGGATTTGTGGGTAGTTGGATCTCAGCGAGGAACGGTCGCGTCTTTGGTGCCAACGGTCAGCGCAGGGTGCTAATCGAAGATTCGAGGTTCGATGAGGCTGCGGCGATAGGTATCCGACTTGAGAACGTGGCGTGGGGGATGCTGAGAGGGCTGAGTTTTAACGTGAATGCTTCCGTCGCTGGTCGCGGCATCTATGTAAAAAACTCCGGCTTTGTGAAAGTAGATCAGTCATGGTTCGGATTTTCTCGGAACTCGAGGCCGGCCATCGATGTAGATGATTTAGGCGGACTTGAAGCTGTAGCGTTGGATTTTTCAGACGGGGTGTATTTCCTAAGAAAAAATGGAAACGTCAAAGTTTCGTCGACGTTTTGCGCCGAATGTAAGGATGCCCCGCCTGAAGTACCAGTTCTTAAACCCTCACAGAGAAGAATCGCAGCACCTCGTAATCAATAGGGTAAATTCTATGCGATTCACCTTTCTACCCGGAGACCTTCTCCCGGGTCTTTTTCTGTTAAACTTTTGACACTTGATTTCTCGGTCATTAAAACCTGGATGATTAGCATTAGAACCATCGGCCTGACCGTCGCGAGCGTCCTCCCCGGCTTTCTCAAGAAGGCTGTTTTGCGTCGTGTATTCGGCTTCCAAATCGGACGCGGGGTCCGAATCGGTCTTTCATTGCTGGACTGCAGGCAGATGAATATCGGCGACGGAACAACCATCGGCCACTTCAATCTTTTTTGGAGGGTCGAAAGGTGTGAAATCGGAGATAACGTCCGCATCGGGGTGGGTAACATCTTCCGTGGCGGTGATTTAATTGATGTCGGCTCG
>CAXRBW010000240.1:0-3361 GCA_964228775.1 Pyrinomonadaceae bacterium
AAGATCCGGCCGACACCGCAGTGTCGACAATATCAGCCTTGCTCTGTGCGGAAACTGCAAGCGGTGAAAGAACCAACACTGCAGCGAGGGTTAGTAAAAGATTTCTCATAATTGTTCTCCTGGTTAAGATTTAGCGGACCTTTTTGATCCTGCCTATGTATTCGCCGAGGATCCGCCTTTGGATTCAGGAAACAATTATTTTTTTTGGTTGAGTCGGGGAAGGGAAAATAAAAACAGTAATAGCAATACCAAGGATGAACCGGCGGAAAGCAGACAAAATTGGCAAAACGCCTTGATTACCGACCATTGCAGATAGACCAACCAAGTCGATACCCCAGCCATCGTCAGCGATAACCCTCCGAACAACTGCCAGGCCCAGCGTCTTCCAAATACGGTCAAAACGGATAGGCTAAAACTCGAAAAGTACGCTAGAAGCCCAAAGGCTGCGATAGGAATGCCAAATAGCTCGGCATATTCACTCGTGAGAACCTTTTCGCATCCACTCACCAAATTGCATGGCACCTGCTCTCCTGTCAGGTGGTGGACCGTGAGATACATGGAATCTCCCATGCCAATCACAGAAACGATAAGCGAGGTGAACGAAAGCCACCTCGGAATGTTGTGATCCGAAGAGCTCATCCGATTTTATTTTTGAGGGGCCGACCCTTGGGACTGCGCAGCCTGAAACCTTTTTAGCTCTTCTTCTATGATTGATCTCAGTCGATCGACTGAGATTTGGGCAACGTCGATCGGGCTTCCATTCAAGAATAGTGATGGAGTTCCGCTGAGTCGTGCCGCACTCGCGCGCGCAAGATCTGCATCGACACGCGATTTGGTAAGCAATCCTGCTGAATCAGTCTTAAATTTTTCGACATCAAGTCCAATCAGCTTGGCGTAATCAGCAAAGAGAGTTCGGTGGTCCATCGATGAAGACCATTTACTCTGATTCTGAAAAAGTTGGTTCTGCATGTCCCAAAATTTTCCTTGAAGTCCTGCTGCTTCCGCTGCAACCGCGGCATCGTAGGATTTGTCATGGATGCTGGTAAGAGGAAAGCTTCTGTAGACGAATTTGATGCGCGACCCGTATTCAGATGCTATCTGGCTGAGCACTGGGTGGACCTTGGCGCATGTGGGACACTGGTAATCAGCGAATTCCTCAAGCACTATCGGTGAATTAGCTGCTCCGCGGAAATTCGGAGGATTTGCTCCAGCAGGTGCACTCGCCAGTGCCGTGTTGATATTGGATTTCAGGGTCCCACTCTGTGCTTTTTGCGGTGCAGCCTGACGGTTCTGAAGCCACCATACCAATCCGATCACGATGAGCACTCCCACTATGCCAATTACCAAGAAAGGAAGATACGCGTTGTTAGACTTTTCTGTCTTCATAAATCGATGAATTATTTAACTGCTTTAAGTCCGGTCGACTTGCTTCGTTTGGATGAAATCAGAGGAAGCTGCTCCTTGATTTTCAGATAAATGCCGTCAGCGTCCAGACCATACTTTGCCAATAACAATTTTGGATCTCCATGCGTCACTATCCGATCCGGAACTCCCATGCGAATAACTTTGATCTCGGATTGAAGTTCACGGGCTTCAATCACTTCAAGAACGGCGGATCCAAAGCCTCCCGCAAGGTATGCCTCTTCCACCGTCACGATGAGAGAATGGGTTTTCGCAAGTTGTTCGATACAGTCCTCATCTATCGGTTTGATAAAGCGCGCATTGACCACGGTCGGTGTGATTGAAAGTTTTTCAAGGTTGCGAGCAGCCTCAAGTGCCGGCTGGACCATAGATCCAATCGCAACAATCGCTATATCAGATCCTTCCAATAGAGTCTCCGCCTTCCCAATTTCTAACTTTTTCGGCGACATCGATATGTCGACACCTAGTCCGTTGCCTCTTGGATAGCGGATTGCTGCCGGACCCGGAAACTCAATTCCCGTTAGAAGCATGTCACGAAGTTCCGCTTCATCTTTAGGCGCCATTAGGACAATGTGCGGATAGCCTCTCAGATAGGCGATATCGAGAAGACCATGATGAGTGGGTCCATCGCCTCCAACGATTCCAGCGCGGTCCATCGCGAGGGTCACATTCAGGTTCTGTAGGCAGACGTCGTGAATAACTTGGTCGAATGCTCGTTGCAGAAATGTCGAGTAGATAGCTGCGACCGGCTTCAACCCCTCACAGGCCATCCCTGCGCAGAATGTGATTGCATGTTGCTCGGCGATGCCGACATCAAATGTCCTATCGGGGAACTTTTCAAGAGTCTTGTCAATTCCTGTGCCGTCGGGCATCGCTGCAGTGAGTGCGATGATCTTCGGGTCCCCCTCCATCAATTCACACATTGTCCGCCCGAAAATCTCGGTATAGGAGGGTGCCGAAGGTTTGCCACCACCTTTCACCGGAAGTCCTGTATTGATGTCGAAAGGGCCAGTTGCGTGATAGGCGTAGTAGTTCTTTTCAGGATTTGGAAACCCCTTGCCCTTGGTGGTCAAGGCATGGACGATTACAGGTCCATCATCGATCTTTTTCGCCTCTTCCAAAGCGCGTACAAGCTGGGCGACATTGTGTCCATCGACATATCCGATGTATTTGAAGCCGAGCTCATTAACCAACGCCCCTGGCAGAACCGCAGCTGCAATT
The DNA here is from genome assembly GCA_964228775.1 of Pyrinomonadaceae bacterium. Taxonomy (GTDB): domain Bacteria; phylum Acidobacteriota; class Blastocatellia; order Pyrinomonadales; family Pyrinomonadaceae; genus CAXRBW01. The sequence continues at coordinate 2,644 of CAXRBW010000240.1, forward strand.
GCATCCTTCAATCCCTTTGCGGCACGCCGCAGACTCTGACCAACTCCCGGCACGGACTCAAGCCTGTCACCAATCTCCTCCTTGAGGTGATGGTAGCTTTGAGCGTTTCTTATGCGATTGAGGTAGCGCGTAAGTGCACCGACCGCGGGGGCAATCGACATGTCATTGTCGTTGAGCAGAACAATCAGTCTGCTCTTCAGATGTCCCGCCTGATTGATTGCCTCCATAGCCATGCCACCCGCGAGTGAGGAATCGCCAATCAGGGCACAGACATGGAAATCTTCGCCGTTTTTGTCCCGCGCGACCGCCATACCGAGCGCAGCCGAAAGAGAAGTCGATGCATGACCTGCACCGAAAGTGTCGTATTCGGACTCAATTCTTCTCAGGAAGCCTGAAAGTCCACCGTACTGCTTTATGGTGTGTAGCTGATCTTTGCGACCGGTGAGGATTTTGTGGGCGTAAGATTGATGCCCGACGTCCCAGACGAGCTTGTCTGAAGGAGTATCAAAAACATAGTGCATCGCTACTGCCAATTCGACCGCACCGAGACTCGCACCCGTATGTCCCCCAACCCGCGAACAGGTTTCAAGAATGAACTGCCTGACTTCGTCAGCGACCTCTTGCAGATCTTCGACTTTCAGCCGACGTAGGTCCTGAGGGGAATTTATTTCCGAGAGAAAGCGCATTGATTGAAGACTCGAAATTAATTCGGAAAAGT
>CAXRBW010000241.1:0-2218 GCA_964228775.1 Pyrinomonadaceae bacterium
TTCTCGCTCGAGAATGGCAGATACACCGTTGCCGCAGGTGCGACCGGAGTGATCAGGGCCTCGCGCGATGCAGCCGCGTCATACGCCAACACCCGTGAGGTTCAGGGACAGAAGATTGGAAACTTCCAACTAGTTAAGCAGAAGATTGCGGACATGGAAGCTGATTATGAGATGACCCACCTGCTCTGGCTCAAATGCGGATGGCTCAAGAATCTCGGTCAGCCGAGCGCGAAGGCGGCGAGTCTTGCGAAATGGCAGGCGACGACGCGTTCCGAAAAGGCCGCCTCAATGGCGATCGAAGTGCACGGCGCGAACGGCTACACGAATGACTATCCCGTCGAGCGCTACCTCAGGAACTGCAAGGCCGCGGTCATCTACGAGGGAACCCGCGACATCCACACCCTGATGCAGGCCGACTGGGTCCTCGGACTCAAGAAGGAACCTAAGGCACGAGTGGCGCTGCCGGCCTACAAGGCTAAGGGAGCGTAAAAGAACGGAAATTACCGTCAAGAAAACCGGCCTTCTGGCCGGTTTTTCTTTTACATAAATTCGCTGATAGCCCGTCGCTACTTCGTGTCTCTGGTTCCTGCAATCGGAACATGTTGGTCCATCGAACGGTTGATCTCAAGATAGATCTGGGTCTCGCGTGGAATCAGAGTGCGCCAGTTGGTGCCGCCACGCTTGATGTAGCCCGCCAGCTTCGCGGGGTTGGAGTTGTATCCCGCAGAGAGAAGTTCGAGTTCGGTAGCAAGTCCATTCCGCAGAGCATCGACCACAGTCGGACTCATGATGAGATCGTCGTAGGTTCTCTGAATGTAGAGCAGCATCGCCTTCATCGCGTTCGGATGATTGCGCATGCCGTCGACGAAATCCGGCATTAATCCTGCCTGAGGATAGAGACGTCGAATCATCTGATAGGTCGACGGAATCATCTGAATCATGCCGCCCGCACCCGCGGTGCTGACCGAATAGCGATAGGTCTGCCCCTCGTTCAGTGCATAAAGCGTGAAGACGTCGTTGTAGATGTCGGGATGGTATTCGGTCCTGAACCTGTCATGGTCGACATGCTCGACTATCGAGAGCCTTTCCGCGATATCGGCTGAAAGCGGAGAAATCGAAAATCCCTTTGAATTCAGGGCATTGCGAGCACCATCGACGATGTTGCGGACATAGACCTTGCCCGCCGCAACTGTTTCCGGCGTAACGAGTCCCGGATGCGTCGACATGTAATAGGCAATCTCGTGAAGCGATCCGTTTCGCTCGACGGGATACTTCACCATGATCGGGATGTGGAACTTTCCGTTCTGATCAGAGATGACAATCGGCGTGTTGACTCCGTTGACTCGCACGTTCTGTAGCGTGACTGGCTTTGAAGCCGCACTTTCAACGAGCACGTTTGCCTGCTTCTGAAGAAAGATGTCTTTGATGACGGTAATGTAATCGAGCCTCTTCGTGTCGACGTCATAGAAGGCGATGGTCACGGGTGCGCCTCCGCCGAGAAGTTCGGACATTGATGTCGGGACAGGTTTTGCCGAGAGCTCTCTTTTCGCCTCTTCGATCCGTGCTCTTATCTGACTGTATGAAAGTACTGCCGGCACTCGGAATATCGCCGTCGGCTGAGGGCTGACAACGGGCGGCAATGTGATGATAGGCACGCTGCTTCTGGTGCCGTCAGAGACGATGCGCGGTCTGGTTCCGGACACGCCCGATTGTGCGAGCGCCCCAGTGACGGTCGATGCAACGATTGCTGTGATGAGCAGGCCTGTCCTCATAAGCGGAAAATCTGTCTGTCGGCTTTCGGTACGGAAGCGGCATGGAGACCGCGAAGGGAGAATCAAAACCGCCCTTAGATTCACCCATTTCGATGTTCTCTGTCAACCGAATAGTTGGCTCAGGAGTTTTTGCTGATCCTTGAATCTTTGAGTGCGTATCTTCAGCGTGCAATAATCCGACTTCAACCCGTCCGGTATCTTCCGAAATCGGACAGCTCAGAAACCCAGATGAAAAGACTCTTCGGCACTGACGGAATAAGAGGTGAGGCGGGAAAGTATCCGCTCGATTCCGCGACCGTTGCAAAACTCGGAAGCGCACTCGCGAGATTCTTCGGCGCGAGGAACACAGATGCGCCAAGCTTCGTCATCGGTCGCGATACTCGTCTTTCGGGTCCCGAGATAGAGTCCGCTCTGAGGGCGGGCCTTGAAGCCGAGGGCGCGCGGGT
>CAXRBW010000242.1:0-2603 GCA_964228775.1 Pyrinomonadaceae bacterium
CGCCGTTGATTTTCACGAATACCTCGTCGAGATGCCATTGCCAATTCGAGTAGCAGCGCATCCGTTGGGCCCTGGCTTTGCGGATCTCAGAGGCGAACAGCGGGCCAAACCGCATCCACCAAAAGCGGACAGACTCATGGCTGACGTCGATCCCGCGCTCGTGCAGAAGGTCCTCGACATTACGTAACGAGAGCGGAAATCTGACGTACATCATTACCGCCAGCCGGATGATTTCACGGCTTGTTCGAAAGTAGCGAAACGGATTGGGCTTACTCATTCAGGAAGGGTAGGGGCCAGCGAGGTCGCTCGCAAGCTCATCCCTCTGACACTGCCTCCACAGGCCCTAGAAGAGCTGTTCAGCCGAGACAGAGATCAGTTTCCGCTCCGTCAACGTAAGCAATCGGCAGTGGTCATCATTTACCAGGATCATGTCCTCGAGCTTAATCATCCCGGATTCAGCGTCGCAGACGTGGAGTTCGATGGCGAGAACCATGCCGGCAGTGATATCGTCTTCGCCTCCGCGGGACAAAAAAGGCGGTTCGTTCAAGTCAAGGCCGACACCATGACCGACGAAATGCGCCATACTGCCATCAGAAAACTTGAGGAATGGGTCGAGTATGCCCGCACATTCTGCGTGATAGCGGGCACGTTCAAAGACTTCTCCTGAGGTCATGCCAGGCGAGATATCTGAAATTAGCTCATCCGAAACCCACAGGAGGGCTTGGTGTAACTCAAGGGTTCTTTGCGATGGTTGCCCCACGCAATATGTACGTGTTTGATCCCCATGATATCCCCCGACGCAAGTAGGGATATCAACTATGACCAAGTCTCCAGATTGAATTGTACGGTGCGACGCCCCGACTGGGATTGCTGGAGTCAATCCACATCCCGAAACTGTAAATACGACTCCGCTCATTTCTTGACGGTTTTGTCCGGAAGCTAACGGTCCCCGTCCCATCGTGAAGTCCGTTTGTCGAACAAAATACACGCCTTCGTGTCCCGCACGGCGTTGTCCGTCCTCTACGATTGCCGACGCTTCGAGTTCGGTCATCCCTGGCCGCCATAATTCCAACGCCGCTCTATGACCCGACTCCAGCGCTTGAGCAGCTCTTTCAATGTACGCTATCTCCAGTGCGTCTTTGCTCATTCTCTGTTTGAGGATGTCGGACGAAACATCGACGATCTGAGCCGGTTTTAGGACTTCGCGGATTTTTCTATAATCCGGAACAGTCATTACATCGAGCTCAGCGCCGATTTCCATGTCGCGTGTGATCTCTCCGAGGCAGTCGTGCGCAATATCGGCAAATCTGCTTTTCTTGGAAATTCGGTCGCGTGGAAGGGTGCAGTGTCGCTGGGCGAAATCTAGTCCGGATCGAAGGAAGAAATGAAAAGTACTCGGGGAAACGAAGAGCCATCCCGGCTGAGAAGTCCCTGTGAAATAGAAAATGTCTCTGCTCAAGTGAAGGAAGGCGGCTGCCAGGCCTCGCTGCCGAAGTCTCTGCTGTAGTGCGGTAATCCTCTCACTATGGGCGGTCATTCTTCTCTCCTTCATCGGCGTTGAACTTTGAGAGTTTTGTTTCTCCAAGCAGCACCAGATTGTCGTCATGCAGAATTGAAAGGCAACTGTACCGGTAAGAACGTGAGCATTGAGGTGGCAGGCGCTGTTGGCGCAGCATAGGGCCGCCCAGCCTGCGACTTGTTAAGGCGTTGCCACATGGATTTCTCCAGAAAGTCGTTCCTGAATTTCATCGCAAAGTAAGCGTTGACTTAATCTAGGAGCCGACTTAAGAAAACATATGTTTGTTTAGTTAGGCTTGTCAAATGACAATCGCGACACGCTCCAATAATCGTCTCGAGTTTCTGCTCGAAAGTTCGGCTGAGCTTTTTTCGAAACGCGGGTATCAAGCTACGACGATGCGGGACATTGCTAAGAAATGCGGAATGCTTCCGGGTTCGATCTACTACCATTACCCAAATAAGGAGGCTTTGCTCGTAGCAGTCTATGAAGAGGGCGTGAGGCAGTTGAGCGAACGCGTTCAACGCGAGATTGCACCAGCTTCCGACCCATGGGACCGGTTGGAGCTTATGCTCGCTGCGCATATAGACATGATTATCGAGCCGACGGCCTATGCCAGTGTGATCATCCGCATCTTGCCAGACGACGTGCCCTCGGTGCGTGATGATCTCGTCCGGCTGCGTGACAAGTACGAAGTTGTCCTTCGTGATCTCTTGGGTGCGCTTCCGTTGGCCGAAGATGTGGATAGTCACCTGCTGAGACTTATTCTGATCGGGGCGGTCAATCACATCCCTGTCTGGCACAAGCCGGGCGGGGAGAGCCCTAGACAAATCGCGCGGCAACTAATTCGGGTTCTTTGCGGCCCCATTCAAACACATCTGGGGGAGAACAATGATGTCCTATCCTGAACGCGTTCTGGTTACGAAAATCGGATTTGACGGGCATGACAGAGGCAGTCGAGTTGTGGCGGCGTATCTGCGCGACGCGGGGATGGAGGTGATTTACACCCCGCCGTGGCATGAGGTCGCGGCAGTGGTGAAGCTCGCGATGCAGGAAGATGTCGATGTCGTGGGCGTAAGTTCGCTCG
>CAXRBW010000243.1:0-4851 GCA_964228775.1 Pyrinomonadaceae bacterium
AACATAAGGACCAACGGGCGGACCAAACTTTTCAGGGCGGACTCGGGATTCGTCAGACGCAACGACACCAATCAGATTTCCATCGGGGGAAGAATCAGCTCATCGCCGAAATCAGAGGGACGTCTACTGCGGGCTTCATGGTTCAACTCGATTGAGTCTAATTTCGCATTCAACGGAGACCCTCAGCTCTTGATGCTGATGTCGAGGCTCGGACTTCAGCTTTCAGGCAGTGCCAACCTGGGTGTTTGGGGCGGCGTAGCCAACGAACATCTCTACGAATACGAGTTCGGACTGAAGAGAATGCCGTCGCGTCCGAATGGCGGCGCGTTCTACGGCGCCCCGGTTAGGGATAGTTTTCAAGAATTAATCGGAGCAAGTTTCGACAAGAGGTTCAGTAAAAAGATAGCAACCTCAACCAGGTTCACCTTCACTAACAACGAAATTGATTTCGATTTTGGAAATGGCAAGAGATATCCGCGCGTGAGTCCTGCTGCATTGCTGGGATCCTCACAGTACGATCCGGGTGAAGGTAAGCAGATTGAATTCAATCAGGGATTCTCATTCAATCCCGTTGACTCTTTCAGATCGGAAATCTCTTACAACCGTCAGAGGCTGACAAGAAATGACAACGGCCGCGTGGCATTCGATTCCCAGCTGTTCGGCATAAAGACGACCTATCAATTTTCCAGATTCGTCTTCGTCCGCGCCCGAATCGATTACAACTCGATCGCAGCGACAGTCAACGGTCAGTATCTTTTCGGATACACGCCAAATCCCGGAACAGCCTTGTATGTTGGCTACAACGACAGTTTGAACTACAACGGTTACAACCCGTTCACAGGACAGTACGAATCAGGCATCAACAGAAGCTCACGGACATTTTTCATTCGAGCATCCTATCTGATTCGGAAGAGTTTCAAGGGTCGATGAAAAAACAAATACCAAGATGATAAGAAGAAATGACCGCAGAAATGCGGTCATTTCGTTTTTGCCGGTGTTTGTTCACGGGTGCCACCAAAGACCTCAATTTAGTTGGTCATCTGAAATAGATATCAATCATCGTCGGGCGATTGCGCGAATACCTTCGACGAGTCGCTCCATCTCCCTCATGTCGGTATAGCAAGCACAGCCTGCGCGGAGTAAACCTTCTTGGCCGAATCCGAGCTTATCCACGATCGTTGAGGCATAAAAATTTCCGTGAGAAGTGAAGACGCCTTTTTCCGCGAGAAGTTCAGTCAATCGTTTTGCTGGAACTCCGTCGACCGAAATTGCAAGTGTCGGGGTTCTCCGCGCCTCGGCCGCGGGTCCGAAGACCCTAACGCCGTCAATGCTTGCGAGCTCATTCATGGCGAATCCAATAAGGTCCTTCTTTCGTGCTGCGAATCCGCGATAAGTGTTCGACAGTCTCTCTCGCCGTGTGGCGCCTTCCGCCAGAGAAGCGAGAAAGTCCACGGCCGCTCCCGCTCCTGCTATGGATTCGAAGCTCTGTGTTCCAGTCTCGACTCGGTCAGGTGAATTGTCGGGGGCGGGACGAAGCTTCGGAAAGTCGATGCTCTCAAGCAACTCCCGCCGTCCGTAAAGAATCCCTATATGCGGGCCGTAGAACTTATAGGCGCTGCATGCGAGAAAGTCACAGTCGATCTTGCGAACATCAACGAGCTCATGGGCGGCATAGTGGACTGCATCGACAAAACTCAGAACACCTGCCGCCTTTGCGATGCGGCAAGCGGCCTCGACATCAGTAATTGAACCGATTGCGTTCGAAGCCGCTCCGATGGCGAGAAGCTTTGTCTTCTCAGAAATCAATGAACTCAGTTCGTCGAGGCGAAGGTATCCGGTCGAAATTTCAACGGGCAGCACCTTGACTGTGACATCACGGTCCCTCTCAAGCGATCGCCATGTGTCGACGTTGGCGTGATGATCTAATTCGGTCACGATTATTTCGTCACCTTTGGAGAAACTTCTGCCGAGCGCACGTGCAAGATGCAATGTCAGCGAGGTCATGTTCTGGCCGAATGCGATTTCGGTTTCATCGGCATTCAGAAAGTCAGCCAACGACCGCCGCGATTCCGCGACGATTTCGTCGGTTTCCGCACTTGAGGGATATGACCAGTGGGAGTTCGCGTTATGTCTCAATAGGTAATCGACCATCGCCCCCACTACTTCATGGGGAACCTGGGTTCCACCCGGACCATCAAAATATGCGACAGGGAATCCGTTGTGGGTTCTTTCGAGCGCGGGGAAATGTTCTCGGATGGTATCAACGGACGCAATTTCTAAAGACATGGGGAAATCACCTCAACCATTAAATTTGCGCTTACCATATCAGAGAATCAGTACTGCCTGAAAAGGCATCTCTTGTGACGGTTTTGCTGTTGAGGTATAAACTCGGCAAGGGCATATCCTGACTCGAGGAGATCAGATGAAAAATTTCACGAACATCATCGCCATTTTGGCGCTCACTTTCACCATAGCGGCAACTCTTACGTTTGCGGCGCCTGCTTCCCAGGATTCAGCGCAGGACGCGCTTCAGCGTGGATACCGGACGGGATACTCGGACGGATACATGGCTGGCTATCGCGATGTGGCGGATGCAATTGAAAAAAATCCGACGAAGCATCCGGAATACGACCGTGCCGACCGCGCATTCAGCGTCAACTACGGCTCGATCGAGGATTACAAGGATGGCTACAGGCAGGGTTTCGAATCCGGCTACTCAGCAGGCTATGACAAGCAGCCATTCAATCCGACCGTGCCCGAAACGCTCGCTCGACGCGGTGCCGGTCCAAATCCGATTGCGACCCCGTCACAGGCTGATGGTCCGGGGGATGCAAAAGTCAGTGAGCAAGAGGTTGTCATTATTCCGAAGGACTCAATGTTGATTCTCGAGATGATTGATGAGGTCTCGACCGAATCCTCAAAGGTCGGAGATAAATTTCGGGCGAAGGTCGTCTCTCCGATCGGACTGACGGGAATGACAGTCGAGGGGCGTGTGACCAAGGTTTCCAAGGCGGGCCGCGTGCGACGCAGGGCCGAGATGGTGCTTGCTTTCGACAGGATAATCGTCTCAGAAAGCCGATGGGGAAACATGAGTGCCATCCTCACCGAAGTGCTACCAGTCAAGGGTGACAATGTCTCGAAGGTCGACCGCGAAGGAACCGTCGAGGGCAAGGTTCTAACTAAGGGCGATGCGGCGAAGCTCGCCGTAGTGGTGGGAACCGGTGCCATCGTCGGCAACATCGTGAGTGGGCCGGCTGGGGCCGCCGTGGGTGCGGTTGTCGGCGCGGGGGCCGCTGCGGCCACCAAGGGTCGTGACATACGGCTTAACCGGCTCCAGCAACTGCGCATCCGCACGTCAATAGAGACAAAAATCCGCTGATTCCAAGATCAACGATGAAACCAAAGACCGCCCTCGGGCGGTCTTTTCCTTTGTCGGCCAACCCGAGAGGGTCTGCCGAAATCGAACTAAAAAATCATGGGTCGAAATGACGGAATGGCTTGTAAGTTGCTATCCCGTTTGATAAATTGGGAGTTTAGTTAAAACTCAATTTTTTACTAAGGTATACCGCAATGAGCACAAACGAAGGGTCAGCGGCAACCGCAGGTCTCAGGGGGGTAGTGGCCGCCCAGAGTTCCATCGGTGACGTTAATGGCGAACAAGGAATTCTCATCTACCAGGGCTACGACATACATGATCTGGCCGCCAACTCGACATTTGAAGAGGTCGTCTTTCTTCTTTGGAATGGAAGGCTTCCAAAGAAGGACGAGCTTGACGCGCTGACTGCCGAAATCAGGGCCAATTACAACGTTCCGGCAGAGGTAATCTCGTTGATGAAGTCCTTCCCGAAGGACGCAGACCCGATGGATGTGCTGAGAACTGCGACATCTGCACTCGGCTTCTACCACAAAGACACAGCGCACAGAACCGACCGCGATCATGCCATGAAGGCCGCGATCAGACTGACCGCGCAGATGCCCGGCATCGTTACCGCTTGGGAGCGTATCCGCCAGGGAAAGGAGCCAGTCGCCCCCCTTGCCGACCAGAGCATCGCAACGAATTTTCTTTACATGCTGCACGGTGAGATGCCAGAGGCGGATGAGGTTCGCATCTTCGACGTCTGTCTAATTCTCCATGCGGACCATGAGCTCAATGCCTCGACTTTCACGACTCGTGTCATTTCGGGAACGCTCGCGGATATGTACGGTGCCGTCACTGGCGGTATCGCCGCGCTGTCGGGCCCGCTCCATGGTGGTGCAAACACCAATGTCATGAAGATGCTTCTCGAAGTCGGTGATCTTTCGAGAGTTGATTCGTGGGTCGAAGTAATGCTCGCTTCAAAGAAGAAGATTATGGGCATCGGGCACGCCGTCTACAGGACTGAAGATCCACGTGCGACCTGGCTGCGAAAGTTTTCAAAGCAGATGGGCGAGAAGAAGGGAGATCTCAAATGGTTTGAGATGTCTCAGCGGATCGAGAAGATAGTCAACGAGAAAAAGGGCATGTTCCCGAACGTCGACTTTTATTCGGCCTCGACCTATTACCTGATGGGGATCCCGCTTGATCAATACACCCCGATCTTTGCCGTATCGCGTATATCAGGTTGGACGGGACACATCCTCGAACAGTACGCCAATAACAAACTGATTCGTCCGAGAGCGGAGTACATCGGTGCTCGTGGTCTCAAATATTCTCCGATTTCCGAGAGATGAAGCGATTCATCGCTTAGCATGAAGGGCGGGACTGTTCCCGCCCTTTTTATTTAGTCGGACCTCTGCGATATCATCCCCTCCGACCGATTTTTAATTAAGAGGCTCGGTACAGATATGAAGAGACTTCAATCGATTTCCGCG
>CAXRBW010000244.1:0-3364 GCA_964228775.1 Pyrinomonadaceae bacterium
AGTTCCCTTCTTCTTGCTCAAGCTTCTACTCCTAATCTTTTTTTAAGCTTTTCGGTTCAGAACCCCTGCGAAGACGTCAAACTGACCGAATCGCTTATTGAGTGCGTGAAATTTAGCATAAGAATCTTAAGCTTGTAAAGAGGATATTGAATATTTATATCTGACCTTTTTTCAATACTTTAAAGTTTTTACCTCAAGTAAGGGTCAATCATGCCGCTTAACAATCCGAAAGGTCATCGTTCGTGGAATTTTCGGCAGAACCCCTTTTTGAAATTGAAGTTCGGCGATTACAGAAATGCCTTATGCATTTTCGAGTAAGTAAACACTTGCTTTACTTTAAGCGCAGGCTTAAGCGTCTGGCGGATCGCTGGGGCTCAAAATAGGGCCGGCGGACCTCAAAATTAATGATTGCCGCCGTTTGTGTGTGTCAAAATTGCCATTTTTCCGCGACTTGCGGTAGTCTGTGTCACTAGGGAACAGGCGAGTGGGTGTTTTCTGCATTGCCAATCGCGCTCAAACAAAGCAAAATCAAAGGCTTGAGGGATGCAGAAGGAGTTGGCATAAGCATTGCTTCTCTGACCCGAGACTAAAGTTCCACCCGGGATTTAAAAAAAACAAAAAACCAACGATTCACTAAGCGAAAGTACTTAGTCGTTTTACTTGGAGAAAACTTATGAGACCTATCAAGCATTTTGAAAAAGGCCTGACCTATGTTGCCGGCGGTATCTTCAACGCGATCCGCGCAGTCAACAAATACCGTCCCAACCCTTCGTTCACTCCGAAGTGGGCTGATCGGCCGATTCAGAAGTCGTGGGAAAAGTCGAAGCCGACACTCGGATTTCCGAGGATGACGGACTCGCTCTGCCCCAACTGCGTCATTGAGGCGCGTGAAGAGATTCTCAGCGGTCAGCGCGACGTTTCGACTCTCGTCAACGACAAGGTTGGCGAAATCAAGGCGCAGATCATCGAGCGCGACGGTCAGATCTGGATGATCAAAGACTGCCCGCAGCACGGTCACTTCGAAGACTTGATGGCGATTGATTCTGAGTTTCTCAAGCACATCGAAACACTTTTCCCCGGTCGCGACATGCGCTCGCACAACGATGAGAAGCTCCACAACCACGGGACTTCATCGATCAAGTACGGCCGCGGTGCGGTTCTCACGGTTGACCTGACGAACCGCTGCAATATGATGTGCGACCCGTGCTTCATGGATGCGAACCAGGTCGGCTTCGTCCACGAGCTCAGCTTTGAGGACGTCAAGGAAATTCTCGACAACGCGATTTCGATCAAACCGCGCCGCCAGATGTCGGTCCAGTACTCGGGCGGAGAGCCAACGCTCTCGCCGCACTTCCTTGACGCGGTCCGCTACGCGAGAAAGGTCGGGTACAACTCGGTTCAGGCCGCGACCAACGGTATCGAGTTCGCCAAGTCCAAGGAGTTCTGTCGCGAAGCCGCCGAGGCGGGCCTCCGCTTCGTCTACCTCCAGTTCGATGGTATCGGTAACGACGCCAACTCGCACCGTCAGATCGGAAACCTCTTTGACGTGAAGCTCCGCGCAATCAACAACCTGCACGAAGCGGGCGTCGACATCATTCTCGTGACGACTCTGGTCAACGGCATCAACAACGACCAGGTCGGATCGATCGTGCGTTTCGCGCTCGAGAATCCGAAGAAGATCTCGTTCATCGCCTTTCAGCCCGTGTCATTCACCGGCCGCGATGAGCACATCACCGAACAGCGTCGCCTCCAGCAGCGCTACACGCTTTCGCACCTCGCTCAAGACGTGCAGAAGCAGGTCGGCATCACCGAGCCGACGCGAGACTGGTTCCCGCTTTCATTGATGGGTGCGTTCGCGGACTTCGCAGACGTTGTCCACGGACCAGAGGCCGAATGTGGTCAGGTCAGCTGCGGCTGCCACCCGAACTGCGGCGTCGGAACTGCCGTCATGATCAACAAGGAAACCAAGGAGAGGGCTCCGGTTCCCCAGTTCCTCGACATCCAGGGTCTCGTCTCGGACATGCAGCACATTACCGACACGAATCGTGGTAAGTGGTTCTCGAACATCATGATGGGCCTTGCGCTCCTCAAGAATTACAACCCGTATGGGTCGCCCAACAGCTTGACGCTCGGCGGCATTCTCAAGAAGTTCGACAAGTCGTTCGGACTATCGGGCAAGGATTACGGTAAGGTCGGTCCGAACCGCACCCCTGAGGACATTGCGAAGCGTCGTCAGGACCCGTGGAACTTCCTGTTCATCGCAGGCATGTGGTTCCAGGATCTTTTCAACTACGACTTCCGCCGCACCGAGATGTGCATCATCCCGTACGGAACTCAGGAAGGTGAGATTTCCTTCTGTGCCTACAACACCGGCATCGGCTGGAGAAACATCATCGAGCACATGCATCAGAATGCGACAGTCGCCCAGTGGTACAAGGATCACGGCCGTCACGAGATCTTCGCTCGCGGTAAAGAGGTGCCCCTCGCCGACAAGTCGCATGGACTAGTCCTCAATGACGTCGACCTTGAGAGGCCGAACAAGCCAGAGATGGAAGGTCCGAAGACTGCGGCTGAAGAAATGCAGATGATGCGTCAGCTCTATCAGCAGATGGTTCTCGACAAGAACCAGATCAAGGGCGAGAAGCTCGTCCAGATCGGCGGTATGAAGAAGAACGAAGACGCCAGCGCCTAAGAAAAGCGCAGGTCGCCTTAAACGAAATAACCCCGAAGACTCTCTTCGGGGTTTTTCATTTTCGCAAATCAATGTGAAACTTCGGCCGACCCATAACCCGTCTCTCGAAATATGGTGAGCCTATGAAGAACTATTTATTTTCGGTTTCGTGCACATTGACGCTGGCATTATTGGTGTTATGCGGTCGCGAGGCAGCGGCGCAGACCGATCTTCCCCCATGCAAGCCGCAGCGGTCTTTTCATAACTGCTGGGGCACGTTCACTTGGCCCAACGGAAACCGATACGAGGGCGAATGGTGGTATGACAAACCGAACGGACGCGGGAACTATGTGCTCGCGAACGGAGACACCTATTCGGGGGGAGTTGAAGACGGTGTTTTCAAGGGGCGCGGAATATACATCAACAATCCGCAGGGGCCGTTTGGCGGCCAGCGCTACGAAGGCGGATTCAGAGCTGGTAGACGCGACGGCGAAGGCGTCATGAACTACAAAAACGGTGACCGCTACGTCGGAGAATTCAAGGCTGATAAAAAGAACGGTAAAGGAACTTTGTTCTTCGCTTCGGGGGCAAAATTCATCGGAACCTTCAAGGACGGTAAGCGAAACGGCGAGGGCACCCTCTATGCGAGCAGCGGGTCGATCGAACGGGAGGGCAGATGGAAGGACGATGTTT
>CAXRBW010000245.1:0-10464 GCA_964228775.1 Pyrinomonadaceae bacterium
CGATTTCATTAGTGGCTTGAACCTTCTTGTTTCGATCTTCAACCTCTTTAACTTTCTTGTCGAATTCTTCTTTCTGCTTTTTCGACTCCTCTGATGGCTGCTCAACCGGTCCAGCTTTGAGCTTTTCGATCACCACTCTGACATCAGCCTCAGGAATCGCTGCTCCGTCTCCGGGATAAACCTCAATTGCGAGATTCTCCATACCTGCGCGGATATTCGGAACGACCTGTGCTTTGATTCCCGGACCACTAACGGCAACCGCATAAACGTTGCCGAGAGGAATGCCTGCGAATGTGAAATTTCCGCGGCGGTCGGTAGTTGATGGCGGGAACTTCATCTTCACGTCGACCCTGTAAACTTCCACAAGGATTCCCGGTACTGGCGTTGCGACGCCGTCTTTTTTGATTTCAACCCGACCACGAAGTGCGGCGGTCTGAGCCGAAATAGATAAAGCTGAAAGACCGAATAGGAAAGTGGAGGTGATTACTGCGATTTTTGTTAAGCGTGACATCTGGTTACTCCGAGAAACAGGCTAAAGAAATCCATTTTTGGGATGCGAACCTCAATTGAAACGTTCGTTGGATTTGGCGATATCTTATCGCACTTAGTGTGAAAGTTGAATTGTTTATAAACAACCATTTATTGAGGGAAGTGCCGCGATTTCACACGATATTTTCAGCGGTTGCTGTGCTATTTTTAAGGTCTGAGAATAGGAACAAGGGTCTTTTCTGATGACACGACAGATATTCAATTTCAGTTCAGGACCAGCAATGCTTCCAGATGAGGTGCTAAAGCGTGCCCAAACCGAACTGCTTTCGTTGCCTGACGTCGGCTTGAGTGTGATGGAGATTAGCCACCGATCACCCGAGTTCATGAAGATTCTTCAGAATGCAAAAGCTGGATTGAGGGGACTTCTCAAAGTTCCGGATGATTTCGACATTCTCTTTCTTCAAGGTGGACCCACACTTCAGTTTTCAATGCTCCCGATGAATTTCCTGCCCAATGGTAGCATTGCCGATTACGTCGTCACCGGCTCGTGGAGTCAAAAGGCATATATCGAAGCAAGAAATCTCGGGGCCGTTAATCTCGCCTTCTCAACCGAACAAGAAGGTTTTATCCGAGTGCCCGCAGCCGAAGAAATCAACTTTTCGTCCAATGCAGCCTATGTCCACTATTGCTCAAACGAAACCATCGATGGTGTGCAGTTCAAAGGGCCTCTCACAGTAACCGGAGCACCTGTTTTCTGCGACGTGTCGTCTGATATCTGCTCAAGAGAGATTGATTTCTCAGCAGTCGATCTGCTCTATGCAGGAGCCCAGAAAAATTTAGGGCCTTCGGGTGTGACGGTGGTTATGGTCAAAAGAGAGTTGATACAGAACAGATGTGATGGACTTCCGTCGATGCTCGATTACAAGTTGATTGCCGAAAATGATTCGCTTCTGAACACACCAAATACGTGGGGCATCTACATCATCGGTCTGATGTGCAAATGGATGGAAGAGCAAGGTGGTATACCCGAGATCGAAAAGAGAAATCGTGTCAAGGCCGAGATGATGTATGAAGCAATTGATTCAAGCGGTGGGTTCTACCTTGGACGGGCGGAAACATCTGCAAGGTCTTCAATGAATGTGACTTTTAACCTTCGTGATGGAAAGCTTGAGTCAGATTTTCTTTCTGCCGCATCCGAACGCGGCTTCGTCGGACTAGCGGGACATCGATCGGTTGGCGGGGTAAGAGCTTCTATCTACAATGCATTTCCACTAGAAGGAATAAAACAGCTCACCGGTTTCATGGATGAGTTCAAACGCCGACATCAGTGATTCAAAGCGCTTTCAGCTCGGTACGTGCTTCCCAGATTTCGGGGATGAATTTTTTCGATAAGGTCGTCTTTAGATAATTTGCACCTTCTGAGCCGCCCGTGCCGCGCTTCATCCCGAGCATTCTTTCAACCATAAGAACATGGTGATATCGCCAGAGAGCGATGTTCTCGTCGTGATCAATAAGAAGATCCTGCATCAGAAACAGGTCGGGATGCTTCTCGGGATGAGAGAGTATTTCGCAAATCGACGCCACTTTTCCGTCTTTCTCTGAAACCTCAAAACCTTTTCTTTTCAAAACATCCCAGAAAGCGTCTGCAACAGTCCTTCCATTGAAGCGGCTAGTTAATCTTTGGTGGGCGAATTTATCTCGCTCAAAGAAGCGAAGCATCATTTCATCCTTGCCACCGGAAAGAAATTCAATTTCACGGAACTGCATCGATTGAAAGCCGCTTGCCGGGTTGAGTTTGTCTCGGAATTCAAGGAATCCGATCTGGGCCATTGATTCCAAAACGTGGATCTGCGACACCAGTACTTTTTCAATCGAAATTACTGACCGCAGGCCGTGATTTGCCCGGAACAATCTGTCTTCATCAAGCCAGCCGACAATCGCATCAAGCTCGTGCAAGATTTGTTTGAACCACAATTCATATGTCTGATGGATGATGATGAAGAGCAACTCATCGTGACTCACGGGGTCGGAAAGACGTTCTTGCAGACCTATTATTTCGGGGACTTTCAGGTATCCGTTATAGGAAAGGGGCTCTTTGGTTTCGGACATTTATATCGCCTTTAATTGAAAGAAATAAAAAGGGTTCTTTGAGATTGCTGCTATCTTCTTTCAAAGACCTTGAGGGTGTCAATCATGAACCCGCACAAATCGCTCCCATACGGTTCGGGCGTTTTTGCTGTAATTCGCTTGACACTAAAAATCAGTTTGGCTAAATTTCCCTTCGTCCATCACAACTTGGAAAGAACCGAAGTGGCTCGTGGCGCACTCGGATATTCACAAGGTGACATTCCAGACGAATGCGCGTGATGGGTGATGAGCAGGGGAAGTCAAAACTTTAGACAAAAAGAAGTTGCAGGAGGATTTTGGAAGTTATGTCGAGAGTTACCGGAATGGTTAAGTGGTTCAGTAATGCAAAAGGCTATGGATTTATCGAGCAGCCAGGTGAACAGGATATTTTTGTTCACTACAGCGCCATCACCGGCGATGGCTACAAGACCCTTGTCCAGGGTCAACAGGTCGAGTTCGAAGTAGCCAACAGTCCGAAGGGACCTCAGGCCGAGAACGTAATCAGAGTCTGAGAAACTGAATCTGATCATCTCCGAAGGTTTTGACAACCGAACGGAATCAGAAAAGCGGCCGCGTGCCGCTTTTTTATTTGATGGTCCGTCCTTAAGACAACCAGTAATGAGCGGTTACAATGCACTTGAAATCAATGGACCACGACAAAAACATCATTTTCAAGAACCTGCCGTCTGTCGATGCACTTATGCAGACAGAAACGGCGGTTAAAGGCATTTCGCTGCATGGGAAGCGAAGGGTCTCCGAAATGTGCAGGCTCGCGATTGCCGATATTAGGTCCGCTTTGACGACAAAGATACATTCGAACTCCGAGAACTCTCGTGAGTATGCCGCTGACCTCATTGCTGAGGCGGAAAATCGTTTGAAGAAATTACTGACTGATTCCGAGAGGCAGAGATTGCAACATGTGATCAATGCTACGGGAGTCATCATACATACCAACCTAGGGCGGGCGCCGCTTTCAGAAGGTGCGAAGAGGGCGGTGCTCGAAGAAGCAGCGAGATATTGCAATCTAGAATTCGATCTCCTAACGGGTGAGAGAGGGAGGCGTGGCGCTAAAGCTGAGAGTTTAATTTCCTCCCTGACAGGCAGTGAGGACGCAGTCATCGTCAACAACTGTGCGGCGGCAACTCTCTTGGTGCTCTCCGCCCTCGGGGCCGGAGGCGAAGCCATCATCTCGAGAGGTGAACTCGTTGAAATCGGTGGAGACTTCCGAGTGCCTGAAATCATGGCGCAATCTGGCGCCTTCATGAAGGAGATAGGCACGACTAACAGAACAAAGCTATCTGATTATTCTACTGCGGTCGGATCGGCAACGAGCTTGATAGTTCGGGTACATCCATCGAACTTTCGAGTCGTCGGATTCGTAGAATCTCCGCAAATTGAAGATATTGCGATGCTTGCGAAGGAGAGGGGAATTCCTCTTTATGAAGATGCAGGCTCGGGGGCATTAGACGACATATCACGATTTGGAATTGATGGTGAGCCTGATATCCGGCGGTCTATCAAGGCGGGTGTGGATGTCGTCACATTCAGCGGAGATAAACTTTTGGGAGGCATCCAAGCGGGAATAATCGTCGGAAGAACTGAACTCCTAAATCGACTTCGTCGACACCCTCTGTTTCGTACTTTGCGAGTCGACAAAATGGTTTACGCAGGAATTCAGGGGACATTGGAATCATTTGAGCGAGACAGACAGCTTGAGGAAATTCCCGTTCTACGTATGCTTGCCCAATCTAAAGAGGAGCTGGCGGTTCGAATCAACAACTTCAAGAGTCTTCTTGAATCGACCGAGAGCCCGCAACTGCACTTAGATGTTTCAGAAAACGCGTCGGCAGTTGGTGGGGGTGCAGCCCCGGATTCTGCTCCTGCGACGGTTGTCCTCAGAATCCGCCATAACCAGATTTCAGCCGAGCAGATAGTTCGGCAATTGCGGCTTGCTCGCACACCTGTCATTGCCCGCATTGAAGATAACGCGGTGCTGGTTGATCTGCGTACCGTCTTTGATGATGAAGAGCAGGAGCTTTTGGCTGTATTATCTGAAGTACTTTCAAACAATAATCCGGAGAGACTTTGAAATATGCGCTACAGAACAATTGCAATCTTGTTAGCTCTAATTTTTTCAGCATCGATTGCTGATGGTCAGTCAGTTCGGGTGACGATCGTACATGTCAACGATGTCTACCAATTCATGCCTGTCGACGGTGGCGCACGTGGCGGACTTGGTAGAGTCATGACGATCAGAAAGCGCATCGCTGCGGAAAATCCCAACACCATCATGACTCTTGGCGGCGACACGGTTTCGCCATCGGTCGAAACCCGGACCTACAAGGGTGCGCAGATGATTGATGCATGGAATGCGGTGGGACTAGACCTTGCTGTCTTTGGCAATCATGAGTTCGATATCAAAACTGCTGAGATTCTAAGTCGCATCAAAGAATCCAAATTTTCTTGGTTGGGTGCCAATGTCGTCGATGTCGCCTCGGGCAAAACATTTGCTGATACACCTCCCTACATCATCCGTGATTTCGGTGGGGCTAAGGTTGGCTTCATCGGACTACTGTTGCCTGAGGCCAAGCAGACTTCATCAATGGACGCGACTGTGACCGTCACCGACTTTTGTGCAGTTGCGGCAAAGTATGTTCCCGAAATGAGAAAGGCGGGCGCGATGGCAGTTGTGGGTCTGACGCACCTGTCGATGGCCCAGGACAAGACACTTTCAGGCTGTGCCAAGTTTGACCTCATCCTCGGAGGTCATGAACATTCGATTCTTCAATCTTCAGCAAACGGCACTCCGATTTTAAAGATGACCTCAGATGCTCGTGAGGCGGGACGGTTTGATCTGACATTCAACCTTAAGACTAAAACGCTCGAGGGCATCGACTGGGAGGTGATTCCGGTCACGGACAAAATCGCAGACGATCCTGGTTTCGGAGCCGTCGTTTCCAAATATCGTGAACTGTTGGACAAATTGGCAGTTCCAGTCGGAAGCGCGGCAGTCACTCTCGACGGCCTTTCGATTTCAAATCGATCAAAGGAGACCAACATTGGAAACTTCATCGCTGATGCATACCGCGGAGCAGTCGGTGCGGATGTGGCGTTGATAAATGGGGGTTCGATTCGTGCCGATCTTACCTATAACCCAGGAGTGCTAACTGTCAGAGATGTTCTTTCGCTTCTTCCCTTCAACAATCCAATTGTGAAGATAGAACTCTCGGGAAAGACGCTGAGACAGGCCCTCGAGCACAGTGTCGCAAGAAGCGGTGTCGGAGAAGACTCCGAGCCCGGTAGATTCCCGCAGATTTCAGGGATGAGCTTCAAGTTCGACACATCAAAACCTGTTGGACAAAGAATCATTGAAATCCAAGTTGGTGGCAAGGCAGTTGATGAGAACCGCACCTACACTCTTGCTACCTCGGACTTTCTCGTGTCGCGCGGTGGTGACGGCTACACAATGTTCAAGGAAGGGAAGGTTTTAATAGGCGCCGATTCGGGCCCCAAGGACTCCGACGCGCTCGAAAAGGCGATTCGCAATTCTCCCGGTGGAAGGATCTCTCCTTCACTTGAAGAGAGAATGGTCAAGGTGAAATGAGAATGGCCCGGTCAAGCACCGGGCCTTTTTCATTTGCTGGTAAAGAGGGTTGAGATCGTGTCCGCATCGGCGGTGTCGGATTTGAACCTCCGATTGAACTCCTCCCATTGTTTTTTATTCATATTCCATTCCTCGAAACTGAGAAACGTTGAAAACTCAAATGCATCCTCCATATTTGCGGTATCGAGATGCATGAAAGTCGGTGTGTCGAATTCAGCTTGCATCATCTGACAAATGGGACAGTCTTCATCAATCATCAATTCCTGAGGAGTTGCTTCCAGCGGCAGCCGCCGACGCTCTGCATCTATGATTTCGTTGGGAATACGGGAAGTCGTAGGGGTCTCAGGACTTTCGAGCCAACTCGCTTTGAGGTCTTCGAGCCTCTCAAGATCCGGGGTGAAATTCGTCAGAAGATATCTAATCAAATCATAGTAGATGACAAATTCATGTGTCCCGAAGGCTGCGTATCTGTATGCATGTGAGGCTGTCGGAATTAGAGGTGGGCATTTACCTGTGAAGGACCACTGTAGCTCGCGTGAATATAAATCGAAATCCACCCGGTCCTGATGTTCGAGCAGTACCTGGCGTGGTGATTTACCGTCAAGGTCATCCCTAATCTCTGTGAGCCATTTCGCATGACATCCGGATATGTCGTTGCCGTGAAAATTATCTACCAGAAAGTACGATAGTTCTTCCCCGTAAAGTATTCTCCGATAATCGGTCTGATGACGATTCATCAGCTCATGCCTGCGTGATTTGTTTATGACTATGTATTCATCGATCGAGTCTACAAACCTCCAGTCATCAGAAATCCAGAATCGGATTGGTACATCCGTCGAATTTTCGCCGTCATGGAAGCAGACCTCTCCTTTCTGGGTAATGGGCGCATAGTTTTGATCGGAGGCGACAAGCTTGGCGGCCAAATCGACAATCAGAATCCCCGCGTCGTAAGGCATTAGATTTTCCCGCTTTGTGAACCACGCAAAATTTTCGCCGACCGAGAAGCGGCCGAGAGCCAGTTCAAGTTCGGGGATTGTTGTTGGATCTGCAGATAGCGCGGCGACTACCGCCTGGGCGCAGCTTCCGTGTATTTCTTCGGAAATTGTTTGATTTTCATCAGTGAGGTTGATTCTCAAAAGACTCATTTTGGATTCTCCAATGGTTTACTCCGGAAATCGGGAGAGAGTCCGGAGGCTAGGTGGCGTTCCGCAGCGTGATTGTGTGGAACAGACGAGTGATTTCACGACACGATCTGTCGCGAAGAGAACCTAACACCCACGGAAAATGGAGAACAAGATTTTCAAGCGCGGAAAACGCTTAATTGTGAGATTTCAGAATTGTTAAGAATTGAAACGCGAGATTGAAAACTTTTAAGGATGAAGACTTACGTTTCATTGACCTTCACTTACCTTCAGCACGGCAAGGAAAGCTTCTTGAGGAATTTCAACGCGACCCACCTTCTTCATGCGCTTTTTACCTTCTTTCTGCTTTTCGAGAAGTTTGCGCTTTCGGGAGATGTCGCCTCCGTAGCACTTCGCAAGGACGTTCTTACCCATCGCCTTCACCGTTTCGCGGGCGATGACTTTATTTCCGATAGCAGCTTGAATCGGAACCTCAAAC
This sequence comes from Pyrinomonadaceae bacterium, assembly GCA_964228775.1. Taxonomy (GTDB): domain Bacteria; phylum Acidobacteriota; class Blastocatellia; order Pyrinomonadales; family Pyrinomonadaceae; genus CAXRBW01. The sequence goes on from CAXRBW010000245.1 coordinate 7,841, forward strand.
AGCTGTCTAGGAATGAGTTCCTTCATCTTGGCAGCGACGGCACGACCTTTTAAAGCAGCGTTGGAACGGTGGAGAATCAGCGAAAGAGCATCGACCGGCTCACCGGATACAAGCATGTCGAGCTTCACCAGATCACCATCGCGGTATCCGATGAGATGGTAATCGAGCGAGGCGTAGCCCTTTGAAACACTCTTTAATCGATCGTAGAAATCAAGGACGATTTCGTTGAGTGGAAGGTCATATACAAGCATCACCCGTGTGTCGCTGATGTATTCGAATTTTTTCTGGACTCCTCGCTTCTCGTCGAGCAGAGGGAGGATGCCGCCGAGGAAATTGTCAGATGTAAGTATCGTCGCCTCGATGAATGGTTCCTCAATGCTTGCAATGTTTCCCGTATCCGGCATCGCTGCCGGTGAGTCGATTTCAAGAGTCTCACCGGCCGTAGTAGTAACCCGATACCGCACTCCAGGAGCGGTCGTAATGAGGTCGAGGTTGAACTCACGTTCGAGTCTTTCTTGAATGATCTCCATGTGGAGTAAACCGAGGAAGCCACATCTGAATCCGAAGCCGAGAGCAGAGGAGCTTTCCGGTTCATAGAAGAACGAAGCATCGTTGAGGCGCAATTTGTCCATCGCGTCTCTGAGATCTTCATACTGGGCCGAATCTGTCGGATAAAGTCCTGCGAAAACCATCGGCTTCACTTCTTGGAAACCAGGAAACGGCTCAGTTGTCGGATTGGCGGCTTCTGTTATGGTGTCACCAATCTGCACATCCGCCACGGTTTTTATGGAAGCAGTCAGAAAGCCGACTTCACCGACGGAGAGCACATCGATAGGGGTCGGGCGCGGGCGGTTGACACCTATCGTCTCGACGAGATATTCACGACCCGTGTTGAGAAATTTTATCTTCGTTCCCTTTTTAATGGAGCCGTCGATGACTCTGAAAAGCACTATCACTCCGCGATACGAGTCAAACCAGCTGTAGAATATCAGAGCCTTGAACGGTTTCGTCGGATCACCGTTCGGAGCAGGGACTTTTTTGACTATCGCTTCGAGAATGTCCTCTACCCCGACTCCGGTTTTCGCGCTTGCGAGTACTGCCTCACTGGCATCGAGCCCGATGATGTTTTCAACCTGTTCCTTGATTCTGTCGGGCTCGGCGGAGGGCAAATCGATTTTATTAAGAACCGGGACAAGCTCGAGGTTGTTATCAAGTGCGAGGTATGTGTTCGCGAGTGTTTGGGCTTCAACACCTTGCGAGGCATCGACTACGAGCAACGCGCCCTCGCAAGCTGAAAGAGAGCGGGAAACCTCGTATGAAAAGTCGACATGGCCCGGGGTGTCGATCAGGTTGAGGACATATTTCCGGCCGTCCCTCGAGAGGTAATCCAGTCGAACTGCGTGCGCCTTGATAGTGATTCCGCGCTCCCGCTCAAGATCCATATCGTCCAGCAGCTGATCTTCCATGTCGCGCTCGGACACAGCACCTGTCAGTTGCAGGATGCGGTCCGCCAACGTCGACTTACCATGGTCGATGTGGGCGATGATTGAGAAGTTTCTTATCTGCTTCGGATCCATTTATTAAATGGTGTACTACACGCGTGTTTACTGACGAAAAGTCAAACTATAAAGATAGCAAAACCGTACCGGTTTGGCACATTTTCTTTTCAGCAAAATGTGGTGCTGATTGTAGTTATGGTCTAATCGAAAATTTGATAGAAGAAATCTTATGGTTGAGTCAATCGCTTTCATCGGGACTTCGGCAATCGGCATCATTCTGGTCGGCTTTTTTCAGGGAATGCTCCACGCTACGGATGCTGATCACATCGCAGCAGTTGGAACAATGGTTTCTGAAAAGCGGGCTCGTTGGAAGACAGTTCTTGTAGGGGCTTGGTGGGGATTCGGGCACTCCGTTTCATTGATGGTCGCGGGAATGTTGGTTATCTTTTTGGATTTTGAAATCACTGAGACAACCGAAGCAAGACTTGAAGGTCTCGTAGGTTTGATGCTCGTGGTATTGGGTCTCAATGTCCTCTTCAGAATGTGGCGAGATTCGAGAAATCCAAAAACCTCCGAACTATCACACCATCATCCACACACTATCGTTGATGAATTGTCGAGGTTGCCCCGCGACATGTTTGCTTTGAGGGCGATTGTTGTTGGAATGGTTCATGGCTTAGCGGGGAGTGCGGGATTGCTGCTGGTGGTGCTAGCAGCAGTCGATTCAAAGATACTCGGTGTCATTTATATCGGGGTATTCGGGGTCGGATCGATGCTTGGCATGGGACTCATGAGCGGCATCATCGGGCTTCCCTTTATGATTGTCGATAGCGATAGGGGTCTCCTTGGAGTGAAGTTCTTCAGTGGAATCGTCAGCATCGTGATGGGTGTCTACCTAACTGCTTTGAGTCTTTAAGAAAATTGTGTATCCTCGCCCTAAATCACAATTCACCATCGAAATATTCCCAACTTAGAGACGATTACCTGGAGCTAAACCGTATGAGAAGAGTTTTTCAATTAAGCCATGTGCTTTGCCTAGCCGTGTTCTTTTTGGCATCAACTTCGGTATCTGCACAGCAACTGTCAGTAAGTATCCGAGAAGGAGATAGTGCGGATCGAGGGTAC
>CAXRBW010000246.1:0-2491 GCA_964228775.1 Pyrinomonadaceae bacterium
GATCATTTCGAGTGCGGCCTCTCGTTTGGACGGGAAGGCGACCCAGAAACCGCCACGGCCGTCGCCGAGTACTCCGTCGGGATAACCCGGCAGATTCTCAGCGAATACATCGGATTTTCCCGCTTTCGGCCCGGAGAGCCAGTAACGCGTGATGCGCGTTCTGAATGTTTCAGCGACCAGAACAAAGGACGAATCCTCAGCGACAGCGATACCGTTCGCAAAGTAAAGATATTTGAGAAGCAATTTTGTCTCTCGAGTCTTCGGGTCGAACACGAAAAGTCTGCCATAGGGACGCGAGTCCATCGCTTCGTAATCCCATCCTGGATTCCCGTTGCGTCCAGTGAATCTTTCGCTCGCATCAGAGAAGAAGATCCGGCCGTCTTTCGCGACATCGACATCATCGATAAATCCGAATTCCTTTCCCTCGAATTCGGAAACAAGAACTGTCTGTTTTCCATCAGGTGAGATCGAAACGAGCCCGCGTGGCACGTCGCAGACGATAAGGTTCCCCTCGTTATCGAATTTCATGCCGACGGGCAGTGACTGAAGGTCCGCGAAGACCTCGATTGACGGCTCTTTGCCGGGCGTCACCCGGTAGATTTTTCTGTATTCGTTGCTACCAGCGTAGATTCTGCCCTCGGAATCGAGCGCGATGTCCTCGGGTCGCAAAATTTTTCCCTGGCCAATGAGGTCGGCATCGGTCAGCCGTTCATTGACCGAGAGCACGCCCTCGAGCGCGGGCGCGGGCGCGGGACTGTAGGGGGCCGATGAGATTGTCCATCCGCGGATTCCGACATAGACCATGAAGCCGATGCCCGCGAGCACGACGAGCAATGCGCCTACCTTCAGTCTTTTCATATTCTTGAGCCTCCAGGACCAAGCCATTTTCACCATTCACGGCAGATTTTCAAAAAGCGGGCAACACAAACTGAAACATGCCGTCTAAGCGAACAGGGAAGAGGGTCGCGAGCGCCCTCAGCCCAATCATTTCAGGAGGACTGCACAATGTTCACAGAAGGCATGATCGAATCCATCGACACGAGAGCCGGCTTCAATTCGAGAAGGACGATAATACTCACCGTTTTCACTTTCGCCTGCTTAATTGCGGTCTCGGCTTGGACTGCGAGTCTGTTCGCCAAGGAATTTCGACTCGAGACCGACGACTTTGCTCTTTCCCTTGCGGCACCAACGGAGGTTTCACCCGAAGCTCCCGAAAAGCGCACTGTCAAAAGTCCCAAGGCCGAGTCGAGAACGGGTAGGACAACCGTCCCCGAGCTTTATGGTCCGCTTGGAAAAGATGTTCCTGAGAATACGAGCGGCAAAAGCGGCGTCTGGGATGCTTCGAAGTTCGACGCGGGAACAATCTCGACGGGACCACTCAACCTCGGCGGCGGTGGCAGTGAGACGGGAGGCGGTCTAGGCTCTGGTGGTGATTCGGGGGATGGCGACGGCGGCGGTGTACCTCCGGTGATTGAACCGAAAAAACCAAAGCCGATGGTGACACTTGGTGTTATCAACGCACGGGCCGTCGATTTGGTGAAGCCGCGTTATTCAGAAGTAGCGAAGAGAATGAGACTTGTAGGCGAGGTTAATGTCGACGTGACGATCGACGAGAACGGCAAGGTAGTCTCGGCAAGGGCAACCTCGGGTCATCCGTTTTTGAGAGATTCCGCCGAGCGCGCGGCAATGCAGAGCGTTTTCACGCCGACTCTGCTATCGAATCAACCGGTGAAGGCGACTGGAACAATCATTTACAGATTCACCTTCTAATACAAACACTCTCAATCAAATCAAAGATGGCGTCGAGATTGTCGGCGCCATCTTTTTTAATGGATTCGGGAAGAGGCTGCAGCGAGTCGGGAAGCGGGTCGACCTGTGATAGATTCTTTCCGATAATCATTCAATAATTCTTCTGATGGAACCACTCGCAAGCAGGATAAGACCGCGCTCTCTTGATGAATACATCGGGCAGAAGCACCTCGTGGGTGAGGGGAAGCCGCTCCGCATCGCCATCGAGCAGGGACATATCTTCTCATTCATTCTCTGGGGGCCTCCCGGAACGGGAAAGACTACGCTTGCGCGGATCTACGCCGACTCGATCAAAGCGGAGTTCCACGAACTGTCAGCAGTCTCTGCAGGTAAGGATGATATCCGCGAGATCATCAAGATGCGTTCCGTCATGGGACATCCGAAGGTTTTGTTTCTCGACGAGATTCATCGATTCAACAAGGCGCAACAGGATTTTCTGCTTCCGTTTGTTGAGAGTGGCCAGCTCGTGCTCATCGGAGCGACGACAGAGAACCCGAGCTTTGAAGTGATTCCGGCACTTCTTTCGAGGCTTCGTGTCTTCGTCCTTAAAGAATTCGATGCCGATGAGATGTCAGAGATAATTTCGCGCGCTGGTTTTCCCATCGATGACGAAGCTCGCGATTGGCTGGTCGGCCTCGCGAACGGCGATGCACGTCAGGCCATCACGATGCTTGAGAACACC
>CAXRBW010000247.1:0-14944 GCA_964228775.1 Pyrinomonadaceae bacterium
CAAAATGGTCTACCTTGCGGGCAAAATCTTCCGGCGATTCGGTGTAGTGTTGTTTGCCGTCCTTCACTTCTGGAAGACCTGCGTTCGGCAGCACGGAAACTGGGAAGGGTGAATTTTCGCAGAGATATTTAACGCTCTCGGTCATCTGATCTGGACCGGTTCCGCAGTTCATGCCGATGACATCGATCGGAAACGGCTCGAGCGCCGTGAGCGCGGCGGCAATTTCGGTTCCGTTGAGCATAGTCCCGAACGTTTCAATGGTGACCTGTGCAATCACCGGTATCTTCAATCTCTTTTCCGCGAAGAATTCGAAAATGGACCGGAGTGCGGCCTTGGTTTGCAAGATATCCTGGCAGGTCTCAACGATGAAGAGGTCAACGCCCCCGTCGAAGAGTCCGCGGACCTGTTGGTCATAGGATTTTGCAAGTGCTTCGAAGGTGATGTGTCCGAGTGTCGGGAGCTTTGTGCCCGGCCCAATCGAACCAGCGACAAACCTTGGGTGATGCACAGTCGAAAAATCGCGTGCAAGACGCTTTGAAAGCTCGGCCGCTTTCCGATTCACGTCATAGGCCTTATCGGCAATACCAAACTCGCTTAGTACCACCTCACCGCCACCAAAACTGTTTGTCTCGATGACATCAACTCCGACCTTGAGGAAGCCCTCATGAACTCTTTCAATCGCATCAGGTCTTGTGTAAAGAAGGTTTTCAGAACAGTTCTCAAATTCCGCACCGCCCCAATCGTCGAGTGTCAGGTTCTGCGACTGGAGATTGCTCCCCATGGCGCCGTCGAACACGACGATTTTCTGTTTTAGGAGCTCGAGGAATTCCATATCTAACTTCCAAAGACTCTGGCGGCCTAAATGAAAAAACTCTGCGACAATGCGGCGCAGAGTTTGACCCTGGCTCTTTAGCGCTTTTTAACGTGGCCGCAAGTCGCCGTAACTCACCACTAAACTGAAGTTTAGAGGACGCCGGCGAGACCAGTCAAACTTAATCCGCGCGATGTCCCGCCAAAGGTTATTTCTTCAATGCCTTAACGAAATCAGCCTCGACTCTCGTCAAAGCCTCAAGGAACTGGGCATCGGACTTGAACTTATCCTTCGCCGTCTTGAATGCTCCCTCAGCGCGAACATCTCCGAACATGGCGAGGTTGCGAAGAGATCTGAAGATATTCCACTGATTGCCTTCTTCGATAGCATCTTTGAAGTTCTGCATAAGAATCTGAAATGAAGAATTGTCTCCCTTTCCAGATGAGGCCAGAATTTGGGCAGCAGCGTTGCGCACAGCAGTGGAAAATTTTGGATTCGAATATTCAATCCCTATGGGCATTGCGCGACGATCGCCCAACAATGCAAGGGCCTTCAGCCCGGAGACCCGACTGTTGTCCTTCCATCCCTCAGTTCGGGCCAGCTTTTCAAGCATCGGGTAGTACTTGGGGTCCTTGAGGCGCCCGAGCCCTGCCGCTGCCGCATCAACGACGCGATAGCTTTCGGCGGAAAGGTTTGAGATGAAGAGCGGCGCGTTCGCGACATCGTTCATGAGTCCGAGGCGGGACATTGCAAGAGACCTGACGCCCGGATCAGCATCAGAGGCAAAAGTCTTTAAAGCATCGGCTATCTGCTGTTCAGGCTTGAAGCTGCCCCCGGATGGAGCTGAAATACTGTCGAGACCTTCTCTTCTGAGTCCGGCAAATTTTTCAGATCGCAGACCGACAACAACTGCAGCACGTGCTCGGGAGGCATCGGGTCCATCGATAGCGAGAAGTTCATTCATGGCCCATCTGCGACCGAGCACATCCGAATCATTTTTGAATTGGTAAATGAGCTCATCGGTGCTCTTCTTGAAATCGAGCTCCTTTATCAACGTTCCTTCGTAATCGAAATTCACCAATTTTGGATTGTCTTGCACCTTGATTGAAAACACATTGGTTTCTTTGGGCTCAATCCATAGTCTGCTGACCTTTCCATCCACAGCGACATCGACGTATGTCTGAAAGAATTCCACCTGGGGATACCCAGAAGCATCGTCCTTGGCGGCAGATTGGCGAACCGTAAGAACCAGCTGTTTCGATGCTGCGTCATATTTCTTCGTCACAACGAAGACTGGATGGCCCATTTTGTAGAGCCACTGGTCGAAAAACCAATCCATTGACTGCCCAGTCGCCTCTTCGAAAGCTATTCGGAGTTGTTCGGTCTGCACCGGCTTGTTGGCGTTCGACTCAAGGTAATGCTTTATCCCCTTGAAGAAGAGCGCGTCTCCGAGATGCTTTCTGAGCATATGCAGGACGGCGCCGCCGCGGGGATAGGCATAAGTGTCGAAGAGAGCGTCTGCATTCTCGTAATACTTGGTCACAATCGGTCGACGCTGCCCTTCCGCCCAACTGCCGTAATAAGCTTCCTGATTGGCGACTACATCGTTGAATAAGAAATAGTCCTTACCTTTGGAATGCTCGTCCCACATCGCCTGGAAATAGGTGGCAAACGATTCATTGAGCCAAATGTCAGACCATTCCCTAGTGGTGACGTAATCCCCAAACCATTGGTGGGCGAGCTCGTGCGACTGAAGGCTTTCGGGATCTTCCTTATCGCCATTTGCCAATTCCCTCTCATCGAGAATCATCTCAGGGGTCATCGTCGTGGCAGAGATATTTTCCATTCCTCCACTGAAGCCCTCGGCCATAGTCTGGGCATATTTCGGATATGGGTACCTAAGGCCTGTGATCTCTGAAAAGAATTTAACCATCTCAGGCAGCCGGCGCGTGGTGGCGGTGCCCTCCCTCAGCTCGTTTGGAAACACATAAGACAGGACGGGAATGCCGTCGTACTCGCCCTTGATCTCCGCGTATTCTCCGACAACGATTGATGTCAGGTAATTTGCATATGGAATGTCCATTTTCCAATGGAACGTCTGCGTGCCATCTCCGTTGTCCCGTTTTTCAATCAGGCTACCGTTGCTGATCACGATCATCGGCTTTTCAACCGTTGCAATCAGTTCAGAGGTACGGAAATCATTTGTAGAGTCGTATGCCGGAAACCAGAATCGGTTGTAATCGGATTCACCCTGTGACCAGATCTGCCGTCTCCTATTGGGAGCATTCGGAGTCGGTTTGATGAATTTCATTCCTCCGCCCCCGCCGAAACCGAGCGTATTCTCAACAACATAGCCAGTGGTGCTGTAATCGACCACGATTGTCACCAACTCTCCGATCGAGAGTGATTTGTCGAGTTTCACGGAAAGACGCGACGCCTTAAGGTCATAGTCAAAACGTAGAGCGCGACCATTCGCTTGTACCGAGCCTATCTTCATTCCGCCCGCATCGAGATCGATCTGCTGAAGATTTGGTACTAGCGACGAGAGGGTGAGGGTGGAGGTTCCATAGGCCACCTCTTTTTCCCAATCGAATTTAAGATTCAGGGCAACATGACGCATGTCGTAGTCCCGGCTCCTAATCCAATGAACTGGCGGAAGACTTTTAGCCTTTACTGTTTCATTGACTTGCGCCACAGCCTGAAGCGGCGAGCTGAACGCGATGTAGACGAAAGAGATGACGGCAAGGCTGAGCGAACGTGAAATCGATTTCATAAACTACCCCAGCGGTTTTAATATTTCGGGCATTGTAACTCTGGGCATCAAGTAATTACGACCTGCGGGGTCTTGGGTTCCTGATTAAATCACTCAATTACCCAATGAAAACGGTAACTCGGGAGCCAAATTCACAGAAACGGCGAAGGGGTATAAAATCCGTCCCATGAAAATCTTTTCGTCCATTCTTCTTTCAATCTCTCTCTTTTTCACCATCGTCGTGCTACCGCAAACGGCTCAGCCGAAGGAAAAGACCTGGATTGCGCCGACTTCGCCCGTCTTCTCTGACGCCGAAAGGCAGGCCGAGCTGTCAAAGCGAAGACGCGCCGTCCTCGATGCGATGAAGGACGACAGTGTCATGGTCTTATGGAGCGCCGAGCCCAAGATCTATTCCAATGACGTCGACTTCATGTTTCGGCAAGAGAACAATCTCTACTACCTCACAGCGCTCAAACAGGAAAATGCGACCTTGATACTTTTTAAAAAAGGTGGCGTATCGGGCGAGGCCGTATTCATCCCCAAGCGCAATCCGCAGCGTGAGACATGGAACGGAAGGATGTATTCCATCGAGGACGTCGTAAGGCTTTCCGGCATAAAGACCGTGGTCGATGCCGCTGAACTTTCAGGCCTCTTAAAGGCTCTCACATCGCGCGCATGATTCAGCTCGACATCCGGCCTCTCTCTTCCCCCAGCTTTCACAAACCTCTATTCATTGCTTCCGAGGAACACGCGTGATGAGAATGGCACGCGGGAATTCAGGCGCGAGGCGGAATTCGCAGGAACACTGCAGGGCTACGAAATCCAGAATGGGCAGGCGATTTTTGCCAAGCTCCGTCAGATCAAATCTCTCTATGAACTGCGCTTACTGCAACATGCAATCGACATCTCGGCTGAGGCCCATATGAGGGCGATGTCCAACATCGGGACGCTTGGCTGGGAATACGAGGTGCAGGCAGAAATCGAATATGTATTCAGGCGTCGAAACGCCGACTACTGGGGATATCCCTCGATTGTCGGATGTGGTCCGAACGGGACGACCTTGCACTACATCGAATCGCAGGGGCGCATCGGGCGCACAGACCTGATGCTAATCGACGTCGGAGCCGAATACGATCACTACACTGCTGACATCACTCGTACGTTTCCTGTGAACGGAAAATTCACGCCTGCTCAACGGGACATTTATACGATTGTTTACGATGCGCAGGAGGCCGCAGCGGCCAAACTGCGACCCGGCGCCATGATCTCAGAGGCATCCGGAGCGGCGGCAGCCGTCATCGAAGAGCGCCTAGCACGACTCGGTCTAATAACGGCCGTCGGTGCTTTGATACCAGGGACCCAAATGCCCCAATACCGCATTTGGTATATGCACGGTTGGGGACATTGGCTCGGGATGAACGTCCATGACGTGGGTCAGCAGGTACCTCTCGCACCAGGAATGGTGACGACCAACGAACCTGGGGTTTACATCCGCTCCGATGCCCTCGACTACTTCGATATGACCAAGCCTGGCATGAAGGAATTCATCGAGAAGATTCGTCCCGCATTTGAGAGGTACAAGAACATCGGTGTGCGAATAGAGGATGACATGCTGATTACCGAGTCGGGTGTCAGCTGGATGAGCGGCAGAATCCCGCGCAAGCTCGAAGATGTCGAAGCATTCATGGCAGGCAAGGCATCCTTAAAATAGAAGGCTTTTTAATCGCAATAAAACGGCCACGCTGAAGCGTGGCCGTTTCGTTTAGGTTATGTTCCGTCAGATCAAGTCTGCATCGATGATAGGAACTCTTGATTGGTCTTCGTTTTGGAAAGCCTCTCATGTACGACTTCCATCTGCTCGACTGGCGAAAGCGGATTAAGTACTCTCCGCATGACCCAGATTCGATTGAGATCTTCCTTGTTGATGAGTAGCTCTTCTTTTCTGGTTCCACTCCTCTGAAGATCAATTGCGGGGAACAGACGCTTGTCGGAAAGCTTGCGGTCAAGATGGATTTCCGAGTTACCGGTTCCCTTGAATTCTTCGAAGATGACATCGTCCATTCGAGAACCCGTGTCGATGAGGGCGGTCGCGATGATTGTCAGACTTCCCCCCTCTTCAATGTTTCTCGCCGCACCGAAAAACCTCTTGGGCCTTTGGAGCGCATTGGAATCGATACCGCCGGAGAGAATTTTACCCGAGGGCGGGACCACCGCGTTGTGTGCGCGTGCAAGCCTTGTGATTGAGTCGAGCAAAATGACGACGTCACGCTTATGTTCGACGAGACGTTTCGCTTTCTCTATCACCATGTCGGCCACCTGCACGTGACGTGTCGGCGGTTCGTCAAAGGTCGAGCTGATGACCTCTCCCTTAACGCTGCGCTGCATGTCGGTGACTTCCTCCGGACGTTCGTCGATTAGGAGGACTATCAAGGTCACCTCAGGGTGATTCTCCGTTATAGAATTCGCAACTGTTTGCAGCAGCATCGTCTTACCGGTTCTCGGTGGAGCGACGATGAGTGCGCGCTGACCTTTTCCAATCGGCGTCACGAGATCTATCACTCGGGCCGACATATTGTCGGGGGCCGTCTCCATTCGGAGCTGTTCCTCGGGATAGAGCGGCGTGAGATTGTCAAAAAATATCTTCTGACGTGTCTGGTCGGGTGCTTCGAAATTGATTGCCTCGACCTTGATGAGCGCGAAATAGCGCTCGCCTTCCTTGGGAGGCCTGATCTGACCCGAGACGGTATCACCCGTCCTTAAATCGAACTTTCTGATCTGCGATGGACTGACATAGATGTCGTCGGGTCCTGGCAGGTAGTTGTATTCAGGGGCTCTTAGAAAGCCAAAGCCATCAGGAAGTGTTTCGAGGACGCCTTCGCTGAAGATGAGGCCGCTCTTTTCGGTTTGGGCGGCGAGCACCTTGAAGATGAGCTCTTGTTTTCTCATGCCCGAGGCTCCCTCGACACCCATCTCTTTTGCGATTTGGGTAAGTTCGGAGATTGACATCTCTTTGAGTGATGTCAGGTCAAGCATTCCGCCTTGGGACGCTTTGCCATCTGCTGAGATATTTTCTGATTCGTCGAAGTCGGGGATCTCGTCGTTGCCGGATTCGAATTCGTCTACGCGCGGTTTGGGACGCTTTGGGGATTTTCCCCGGTTGGGTTTATTTGGCATTGTGGATTTTACTCAAGCTTTGTGGAGTAGTTGGGTAATTGGATTTTCGCCTTACATCGACACAGACGAAACTTAGGTTCTTTCTAGAATCGATTCGGCTAACTCGTGGAGATTTTAAAGATTTGAAAGCCTTGTAGGTTTACTGAAGCAGTAGTTTTACAGCTTTCGCAAGGACCCTAGAGTCAATGGGATACCCTCTTTTCTACAGCAATTCGAACAATAAATCAACCCCCACGGGCCCCTAGGCTCAAGCAAGCGCTGTTCCGATGGCCTTCCAGAGCTCGTCCCGCCCCTTGCCCGTCTCGGACGAATACGCAATCACAGGGATGCTGCCGAAGTGAGACCTTATTTGATGCAGGCTTTTCGTCAGCTGGTTAGAAGACAGCTTGTCCGCTTTGGTGGCGACCACGACCGTATTCTTTCCATGATGCAACAGCCAATCCCTGAGCTGAAGATCGAGTTCGGTTGGCTCATGACGGGCATCGACCAACTGGACGAACAACGACAGCTCCTCTCGGTCATTCAAATATTCCTCGGCCATTTTTCCCCAGTCTTGTCGCATGGACTTTGAGACCTTCGCATAACCGTAGCCCGGGAGATCGACGAAGTAGAATCTCTCATTGACCAGAAAAAAATTTATGCTTTGGGTGCGCCCCGGAGTGTTCGATGTTCTTGCGAGGCCCTTTCTGCCGAGTAATGAGTTGAGGAGGCTGGATTTGCCTACGTTCGACCTGCCGAGAAAAGCAATCTCACGTCGCCCGTCCTGAGGCAAATGCTCTAGGGCGAATGCACTTTTAACGAATTCTGCGTTTGTAACTTTCATCGAAGACGCAATGTGACGCGCGGACTGCCCCGCTGTTCTTCTTGGGGCTATTTGGTTTGACCGACATTGATTGCGCCTTGATCGGGTCTCCAGATCGGCCCATCAGAAATTCCATCTTCGATTTGGAGATCGCCGATGGCTATCGTCAAGACTTCATCAACGGTTTCCACTGTCAGAATGGTCAGGTCGTCACGCACTTCATTCGGCAGGTCGACCAAATCCTTCTCATTCTCCTTCGACAGGATGATGGTTCTCAGTCCGAAGCGATGCGCAGCGAGAAGCTTTTCCTTGATACCACCAACGGGCAGGACCTTGCCTCTTAGAGTAATCTCACCTGTCATTGCGACATCGCCCCTGACGGCCTTGCCCGCCATCGCCGAAACGATCGCGGTTGCCATCGTGATGCCTGCACTCGGACCGTCCTTTGGAATCGCACCTTCGGGGACATGGACGTGCAAATCCGTTTCCGCAAACAATGCCGGATCGATTCCGTAACGCTCAGCACGGGACCTCACGCAGGTGAGCGCCGTCCGTCCCGACTCCTGCATGACCTCTCCCAACTTACCTGTAAGCGTGACGCCGCCCTTGCCTTTGACCAGTGTCGCCTCTATTTCGAGAACGTCTCCGCCAACTTCGGTCCACGCCAATCCGTTCGCCAATCCGATCTCGCTCTTGGCGGCGATGTCGTGACGGCGGTATTTCGCTTTGCCAAGAAGTTCGCGGACCTTCGATGCGTCGACCTCGCACTTGAATGAGGGGTCTTTTTCCGAAGCAATGAACTGTCGCGCAACCTTCCTGAAACACGAACCGATTTCCCTTTCGAGGTTTCGAACTCCCGCCTCGCGGGTGTAGTGTCTGATGATTTCGAGAATGCCCCCGTCATCAAAACTCACCGCATCAGCGCCGATGCCATTGGCCTCGGCCTGCTTTGAAATCAAATGACGTTTGGCAATCTCCGATTTCTCTTTTTCGGTGTATCCCGAAAGATGGAGCACCTCTAGCCGATCGAGCAAAGCGGGAGGAATCGTGTGGAGCACATTCGCCGTGGCGATGAAGAAGACCTTCGAGAGGTCGTACTCGACATCAAGATAATGATCCCTGAATGTCTGGTTCTGCTCGGGGTCGAGGACTTCAAGCAAAGCTGCGGCAGGATCGCCGCGAAAATCTCGGCCGACCTTGTCCACCTCGTCGAGGAGAACGACGGGGTTTGTCGTGCCTGCACGCTTCATCAACTGGATGAGTTGTCCGGGCAATGAACCGACGTAGGTCCTCCGATGCCCGCGGATCTCGGCCTCATCGTGCACTCCGCCGAGCGAAAGTCTGACGAATTCTCTTCCAGTCGCGCGGGCGATGGATTTACCAAGACTCGTCTTGCCGACTCCTGGCGGTCCGACAAAGCAGAGAATCGTTCCTTTCGGATTGGTGACGAGCTGCCTTACCGCGAGATGCTCGACAATTCTTTCCTTAATCTTTTCAAGACCGAAATGATCGTCATCGAGGACCTGCTCAGCGACCTTCAAATCGGAAATCTCTTCTGAACTCTTCTTCCAAGGAATCGAGACGAGCCATTCGATATAGGTGCGGGAAACGGTTGTTTCGGCTGACATCGGCGGCATCGCTTCGAGACGGCCGAACTCCTGCATCGCCTTCTCAAACGCCTCCTCGCTCATGCCGGCATCCTCGATTCTCTTTCTCAATTCATCGAGTTCGGACTTTTCATCCTTTCGCCCTAGTTCCTTTTGGATGGCCTTGATTTGCTCATTCAGGTAGTACTCGCGCTGATGTTTGTCCATCTGCTTTTTGGTGCGCGAATGTATGTTCCTGTCGATTTGTCTCCGTTCAATCTCGGTCTCAAGCGTCTCTACGAGGAATGCAAGTCTCTCAGGTACGGAAAATGTCTCGAGAAGCTCCTGCTTTTCATCAACTGAGATCCGAAGATGCGAGGCCATCGAATCAGAAACCTGTGCGGCGGAGATTCCGCGGAGGCTCGAGTGAAGTGCATCGGAATATGCATCCGGACTGATTCTCAAAAGTTGCTCGACAAGACCGCCCAGTTTCTGCAGCAATGCGTCGGTCTGCGGACCTGAGTCGTCGACCGAAGAGATTCGTCGAACCTGGGCAAAGAACATGCCGTCCTCGTCCTGGTCAACGCGAACCGCAGCACCACGCTCGCGACCTTCGACAACCACTTTGATCTGTCCGTTCTCCTGCTTCTGAGCCTGAAGGATTCTGCCGATTGTTCCGATGGTATGAATCTCATCCGTGTTTGGATCATCGACGCTGGCATCGAGCTGGGTTGCGAGGAAAATATTCCGTTCACCGAGCATCGCCTCTTCGAGTGCCTTCACCGAAGTCAACCTACCAATCTTGAAAGCCACCTTCGTGTACGGAAAGATGACCACGTCGCGGATCGGGACCATCGGAAGCCTCAGAATGTCATCGGGCATTTGATCGGAAAATTCCTGCATAAATAATTCGGGCGGAACCTCTTTTCGGGCGCCGCTAGGGACTGTGTCTCGTGGAAATTTAAGTCTACCTCACGGGAAATTGAAGGCAAAGAGGATTCCGCGATATTCGTTCAAATCGCGGTAGAAACAGGAAGGGCGCCTGAGGCGCCCTCCGTAAGACTGTTTCAATCAGAGTCGATCAGGCCGCCTCTTCGATTCCAGCCACCACTTCAAGGGGCGGGACACGACGTTCGACCATTTCCTTAGTGATGACCAATTCGCGGACCTTCTTCTGCGAAGGCAGGACGTACATCGGGTCGAGAAGTAGCTCTTCGAGTATCGACATCAGGCCGCGCGCGCCAACCTTTCTCTCGAACGCTTTCGCGGCGATTGCCTTGACCGCGTCATCGGTGAATTTGAGCTTTATGTTGTCGAACTCGAACTTCTTTTGATACTGCTTGAGAAGTGCGTTCTTGGGCTCGGTGAGAATCTTCATCAACGCCTGCTCATCGAGCGCCCTTAGAGTGCCGAGAACCGGAAGTCTTCCGACGAACTCAGGTATCAGTCCATAGTGGATGAGGTCTTCGGGTTCAAGCTTGTCGATGGCATCGGACTGCCTCTCCTTGGATGATTTGACTTCGGCCTGGAAGCCTAAAGATTTGTTGCGCATCCTCTTCTCCACCACCTTCTCGAGACCGATGAAGGCTCCGCCGCAGATGAAAAGAATATTAGTGGTGTCGAGTGCCGTGAATTCCTGCTGAGGATGTTTGCGTCCGCCCTGAGCCGGAACGTTCGCCACGGTGCCTTCAAGAATCTTGAGCAGTGCCTGCTGGACTCCCTCGCCTGACACGTCCCTTGTTATCGATGGGTTGTCATCCTTCCTGCAAATCTTGTCGATTTCATCGATGTAGATGATTCCCTCTTGCGCGCGCTCGACATCGCCGCCCGCTGCCTGGAGAAGCCGCAATAAGATGTTCTCGACGTCTTCCCCGACATACCCAGCCTCGGTCAACGAGGTCGCATCAACAATACAGAAAGGGACGCTGAGCACACGGGCGAGAGTCTGAGCAAGAAGTGTCTTTCCAGTACCGGTAGGACCTATGAGTAGGATGTTCGATTTCTGAAGTTCAACCTCACCCTTTTTCTTGGAGAGCTCAACTCGCTTGTAATGCTGGTAGACCGCAACCGAGAGACGCTTTTTGGTCTCTTCCTGTCCGACGACGTATTCGTCGAGGAACACCTTTATCTCTTGGGGCTTCGGAAGTGCGGTTCGCGGTGCAGTCGCTGCCTCCGCGCGCTCATCGTCATTGATGATCTCGTTGCAGATGTCGATGCACTCATTGCAGATATAGACGCTCGGTCCCGCAATGAGCTTTTTGACTTCGGCCTGCGACTTTCCGCAGAACGAGCAACGCAATATTTCTTCCGGTCTTTTAATCATCCCGTTCGCCTTATTTCTTCTTCTCGGTCTTTTCGCGACGTTCGATGACTTCGTCGATAAGACCATACTCTTTCGCCTGATGGGGAGAGAGTATGAGGTCGCGCTCAACGTCTTTCTCAACCTGTTCGAAGGTTTGTCCCGAATGGTTCGCGAGGATGCGCGAAGTCATTTCCCTCATGCGGAGGATTTCTTCTGCCATGATCCTGACATCTGTCGCCTGACCCTGAGCTCCGCCCGAGGGCTGGTGGATGAGTACGCGCGAGTGTGGCAACGCAAACCTCTTACCTTTCGTTCCCGCAGTGAGAAGTAACGCACCCATCGAGGCGCACTGGCCGACGCAAATAGTTGTCACATCGTTTTTGATGAACTGCATCGTGTCGTAAATGGCCATTCCCGCAGTGATTGAGCCGCCAGGTGAATTTATGTAGAGATTGATGTCGCGCTCGGGATCCTCGGCCTCGAGGAAAAGCAGCTGGGCAACGATGAGGTTTGCAATCGTGTCGTCAATCGGGGTTCCGATGAAGATGATGCTGTCTTTGAGAAGTCTTGAATAGATGTCGAACGCCCGCTCTCCGCGAGAGGTTTGCTCGATGACCATGGGAACTAACGCCATATGACCTGCCTTCTTTAATTCTTAGAGGATTGGGGACTTGGCACGCTTGGGCTAACTTGCTGCCACAGTGGCTTCTGCCGATCAGCCAAGGCCCGCTTGGGCCGAGTGGGCAGTTGCCGTAACGGGAAAAGATTATCCCCGAACCCCTATCCTGTCAATCACTTCCGTATTCCGGAAGACCCTCAGCCTGCCGATTCCTCGGCCTTCGCCAATTTCTTTTCCATGTCCACCGGAACCGGCTCCTCGGATTCCTCGACCCACGGTTCATCTGTGATCACCGCATGCGCGACGATGGCTTCGATTGTCTTCTTCGTTTTGAGTTGACGCTTGATGTTGTCGACGCCGCCGTCAGCCGCGAGAGCTTTTCGGATTTCTTCCGTTGGCATGCGGTAGTATGCGGAGATTTTCACGACCTCTCCCTCGACGTCCTCATCTGTCACAGCGACTTGTTCTATCTCTGCGACCTTCTCAAGAAGCATCGAGCCTCTCACGTCGAGTTCCGCCTGCGGCCTCATCTGCGTGTAGATCATCTGCACAAACTGCTGATCCAACTGCTTTGGATCCATGCCCCGCTGGGCGAGGTCGCTCGCCCATTTGTTCAGAAGGTTGTAAGTCTGGTTCTCAACAAATGATTCTGGAACTTCGAACTCATGTTTCTCGACGAGCTTCGACACCACATCGTTTCGAACACGGGCGTCAGCATCGGCCTTTGACATCGTCTCGAGGTCCCTTGCAATCTTCTCTCGCAGGTCCTTGACCGACTCGTACTCACCCTCGAGGCTCTTTGCCCACTCATCATTGAGTTCGGGGAGTTCCTTCTTGGCAATTCCTTTGACGGTCGCCTTGTAAGTGACGGTCTTGCCCGCAAGGTTGGCAGAACCGAAATCCTCTGCGTAGGAGACCGTGAATTCTTTAACTTCATCTACACCGAGCCCTGCGAGATTCTCGGTGAAGGAGGCTTCGATATTTGCATCGCCAATCGCGATATCGACGTTCTCGGCTGTTATCGGATCAGCAGATTCATCCCCAACGAAAGTTCCGACTAGATCGACTGTCACCGTGTCGCCTTCCGCGGATTTGCGGTCCTCAACTGGAATCAACGCTGCGCCACGATTACGCAGGTCATCGATGACCTTATCCGGATCGTCGGTCGGAACGGGTTTTATCCTTCGCGCCACCTCAATTCCCTTGTAAGTAGGAACCGGCACCTCGCACATCACTTCGACATGGACATGCAGCTTAACTGATGCGGAACCGTCGACGATGATGTTGTCAAAGTCTTCGAAATGGAGTTGCGGTTCGGTCAACGGCGTGAGACCTTTCTCGGCTATCGCTTTTTGAACGCTTGAACCGACGACCTCGCGAAGCACGTTCTCTTGGATTTTTTCCTTGTAATGGACCGCGACCTGCGCGATCGGGGCGTTACCTTTCCTAAATCCGGGAATCGTCGCAGAGCCCCTGACCTGGGCACAGACCTTGTTGTAGGGGTCCTTGAAGGCCTCGCCTGGGATCTCAAGCTTCAGTTCTTTCTTTGTCGCCGACTTATCTTCTAATTCTATTTTCATTGAAAAAATTTGGGCTCGTCACCTGCGCACCTTCGAAGTGTGAATCTCATGTCTCGAGGGTGTCTGCCTTCTGACGAGCCTGCTTTGATTTATTCGAGTTTTTCGAGGGGGCTTACCCAGTCCCGACGCAAACTTAATTTTTTTGGTGCCGAGGGCGAGACTCGAACTCGCACGTCTTACGACACAGGCTCCTAAGACCTGCGTGGCTGCCAATTTCACCACCTCGGCATCATGACCGAGTCATGACTTCCCTATAACTGAAATTTATCGAAATTATCGGGCGATGTCTAGCGGAAGCTTTCTTAGGAAACCACTTGAAGCCCAACATTATCGGGGCCGAGGACATGTTTGGGTGGGGGTTTCTGCTAACCTATAGCAAGCCTTCATGGGTGTCACAGATGAGTCCGATCAAATCATCCCAATTAGCCTCAAAACTTTCAGCCGAACTTTCAGGTGATTCGGAGTCGGTGATCGTCTCTGTTTCCCATGACTCGAGAAAGTGCGGGGCAGGCTCCCTTTTCGCCGCGGTCAGAGGTGCGACGATGGATGGGCATCGCTTCATCCCAGATGTCATGAGGGCGGGTGCCGTGGGTGTCATGTCGGAACTCGATCGGCCTGAGAATTTCACTGGCGTCTGGCTGAAAGTCAAAGAGATAAGAAGAGCCTTGGCAGTCGCCGCCTCTTTCGTTTTCAACGAACCCTCACGCGGATTGGACCTCGTCGGAATCACTGGAACCAACGGTAAAACCACAACCTCTTACCTTTGCTTCGACGCATTACGGGCTTGCGGTCGGATCGGAGCGATGCTCACCACGGTCGAATATCGCGTCGGCGATGTCTCAGAGGAAGCGACGCGGACGACCCCAGAGGCGTCTGACACCAACGAGTTCCTGAGAAGATCGGTTGAGCTCGGCTGCACCTTCGCCGTGATGGAAAGTTCGTCACAGGCATTACACCTGCACCGCTGCGACCAGCTTTTTTACAAAGTGGCCGTTTTCACCAATCTGACCCGCGACCATCTCGACTATCACGGCACGATGGATGATTACTTCGATGCGAAGAAGATGCTCTTCGACGGTCGTCTTGGAGAACCGCCTACTGTCGCGGTGATAAACATCGACGATGAATATGGCGCACGTCTTGTTGAGAAACTCTCTGGAACGTCAACGCGAACAATAACCTACGCCCTCAATTCGGATGCAGACCTTCGTGCGACCGATATCGACATATCGCTGATTGGCGGAACCTCGTTCTCCCTCAGCGTGGGCGGAGTCAATCATCGAGTGAACTCCCCACTAGTAGGGATCCCTCATGTCTA